>JBEIFD010000450.1:0-3690 GCA_040382535.1 Merismopediaceae cyanobacterium | reverse complement strand
CGATTTGTTCACAAACACATCTGGAAAGCTCCGATTATGTATATTTTAGCTTTTTTAATCTCTTTTCTCAGCTTAAATTTAGCGAAACTTATCCTAGTCTGTGTTGCTATTTTTTACATAATTCCTAATGCTTTAGAACGTAAGCACTATAAAAAACTTAATCAACGTTTCAACCAATGAACTTACTATTTTTTTAGATGTTCTTCAAGTCTTTCCCAATGAATAGGTAGAAACCAAATTAGGGCGTGTTGAAAAAGTCAAAAAACAGAAAGTGTTAGCTTTCCGATCTCCATACGGGCTAAAACCCAACATTAGGCTAAAAAAGAAATCACCCCACGTTACCTGATGAGGTAGAGTCATAATTTGAAAACCCACGTTCCGCAGCTTCCAAAGAACTTTTAAACAATTTTAAAATCCTTACAGGACAAGGGACTTGCAAATTACTGAAATTACTGTCTTATTCACGAGTTTGTACTAAAACGAAAAAAAAGGCTTGTCGCTACGCTGAACCAAGAAAGCATCTTTTTATTGATGACCAATATTTTCTTTTTGCTTGATGAGAAAATTAACAGTAGAGCGAAATATTTTTACCCCAAAAGCCTTCAAAGCCTTTTCAAATAAGGAAGATAGCTTTTTCAAGAGTCTTACCTAATCAAGGAACTAATTTACAGGGCAAAAAAGTAGTACAAATGTATTGCCTCGTTCCTTGAGTCAACCTGCGGAATGTGGGTTGTTTGGGCTGGAATTTCGATTTTTGGGGAATCTACCCATAAAGCTTGGGCTTCAATAAAATCTATACCATGCTTATTTTTATTGGATTGGCTTTTATCGCGATCGCGTCCCACTAGGATTTCACTCAATATAAAGGGGATCAACATCAATACTTAGGCTGACCGAAGCAGGACAGATGGCCCGTAACGCTTTTAAATCTAGATTCTGAATTAAATTATCGGAAAATTTCAACAAAATATGCCAACGGAAGCGTTTTGCAACCCTCATCACACTGGCAGGGGCAGGGCCTAGAATTTCTACTTGATCCCTTAGCATCACCTGACATTTTTGGGCGATCGCGACTGCTGCATTTTCTACCTGATCCGATTCCAGACCACTGAGACGAATCAAAATCAGATGACCGTAGGGCGGATAATTCAGGATTTGACGTTGGGGCAATTCCTGCTCGATAAAAGCTTGATAATCATGATTTTTCACCGCCTCAATCACAGGATGTCTCGGAGCATAGGTTTGAATAATGACCTTTCCCGCTTCGTCTCCTCTTCCCGCCCGACCTGCAACCTGGGTAAGGGTTTGAAAGGCCCTTTCTGCGGAACGATAATCCGAAAAATTTAATAAACTATCCGCCGCGATCGCCCCCACCACGGTCACCTGCGCGACATCTAAACCCTTGGTCAGCATTTGGGTTCCGACCAACAGATCCGCCTTTCCCTGACTAAAATCATCCAAAATTCGGCGGTGCGCTCCCTTTGTACGAGTGGTATCACTGTCAAAACGGAGCCAACTCAACTCAGGAAATTGCTCTGTCAAGGCTTCTGTCACTTTTTGCGTCCCACTGCCAAAAAATTTCAAATAGGGTGACTGACAACTGGGGCAATGACGGGGTTGAGTTTGGGTAAAATTGCAATAATGACAGCGCAACAGTTCCGTCGCTCCTGCATGGGTATAGTGATAGGAAAGGGAGACATCACAATGGGGACATTCCAAGACAAACCCGCAACTGCGACAGGAAACAAAGGTACTATGACCACGACGATTGACAAAGAGAATACCCTGTTTTCCCTGTTCTTTGAGATTTTTTAAGGCATTTTGTAGGGAATAACTAAAAATTGAGCGATTACCGTTTTTTAATTCCTGGCGCATATCCACAATTTCAACGGGCGGCAGGGGACGGGCGGCGACTCGTTCGGGTAAGTCAAGATAGTGGACAGGACTTTTGGGGAAGCCTTGGAACCTTTGGACTTCGCTTTGCACTTTCACCGTGAGCCAACTTTCGAGGGAAGGAGTTGCTGATCCTAAAATGAGGGGACAATTTTCTAATTCGGCTCGCCATTGGGCAACGGTGCGGGCATGGTAAGCGGGAATGAGTTGACTTTGTTTAAAACTACTATCGTGTTCTTCATCTAAAATAATTAATCCCAAATTGGGTAGGGGCGCGAAAATTGCCGAACGGGTTCCAATGACGACCTGGGACGTTCTCGTTAACATTTGTCGCCAAGTATCGTACCGTTCCCCATCGGACAAGGCACTATGGTAAACACAAATTTTATTGCCAAATCGCGCTTTAAAGCGATCGGTTAATTGGGGAGTTAAACCAATTTCAGGGACTAAGATTAAGACTGATTTTCCTTCTGCCAAAATAGGCGCGATCGCCTGGAGATAGACCTCGGTTTTTCCCGATCCCGTGACACCATGTAAGAGAACTTGATTGAACCCTTTTAATTTTTTTAAAGTATCTACGGCCTTAGATTGGGCGATCGTTAGTTGTTTCTCGTGATCCCTTGCCATTTCTGTTGTTGATAATAGCCGTAATCGCTCTCTTTTCTCGATCGCCACATATCCGTTATCTACCAGTTTTTGGATGACAGGTTTAGTACAATTCGCTAATTTGATTAAATCACTTATCCAAAGTTCTCCTCCTTGGCGACGCAAAATTTCTAGAACTTCCTGTTGTCTTGGGGTTAATTTGATCTCTGAACTTTGGGTCAATAATGTGACGACTTCTTGCTGTTTAGCACGAATATTTTTAGGATCTTCTAAATAGCTTTCGATCCAACCTCGCTTGGTTAATTCACGGATACCCCGTTGGCAACCCCGCACTTGTCGTTGAAGATGGACATAACTGTAATGATGGCTGGTCTGTTTTTGTAAAAGTTGTAAAATTTCCCGTGCAGGTAAACTTAAAAACAATTCGGCCCCCGATGGTAAATCCTCTATTTTCAGGCGAATTCTCCGTTGCGATCGCCCCAATAGACCAGGGGGTAAGGCCATGCGAATGACACTCATTAACTCTGTTCGATAATAGTCCGCCACGCGATCGAGTAATTGCCAATAGGAAGCGGGAAAAAAGCTTTGAGTAATCACCTCTTCAACGGGCTTAATTTGGGCGGGGGCTAACTCGGCGGGTAATTCTGTAATAAAGCCAATGGCAATTCCTCCAACCATCTGGGAGCCAAAGGGGACGCTAAGAATATCCCCGACTTGCACCACCATTTCCGTCGGCGTAGAGTAGGTATATAAACCCTGAATTCCTGGACAATCCACCAAAACCTGCACCCATTGAGGCAAATCTGTCGAATAGGGGAGCATAGGTTCCATCAGCGCAAGATTAACAGAAAATTCGGTCATCGAGGGTTACTAAACTTAAGTTCATTCGCTAGGCTAGTATAGCGTTAAACACCGTTGCGATCGCGATCGCCTGTAATGACCGTTTTGTACCTGAGAATAAGTCGCCAAAAATTTTCTTTTCCCACTAGGCAATTAGTCCAAAAAATCGTTACATTGTACACAAATTCTCCTGCTCAATATCTAGATAATCCAGAAAAGTCTTTGTTATCTTCAATGTTGGATTGGTGACATTTCCCCAGGGAATGATAGCCTTTCCTTAGAAAATAGTTTATTTTGTGATGAAATAGACAAAATTTATTTTTCTTTTTGTTAATCTAGAACCATCTTTTT
>JBEIFD010000449.1:0-3717 GCA_040382535.1 Merismopediaceae cyanobacterium | reverse complement strand
TAATATATTATGTCCTTATTTTGTAGGAGATTTAACCACACAGTTCTGTCATGAAATTAAATGGGTAAAAAAAACGATACCTGCTTAATGTGATGTGGGGGCTTAGTCAGTCATCCAATCCAAGGATTTGGGGACCTAACCCCTACCTACTTATTTAAAATTCTCAATTTCTTTTTCTCTTTTTTCAGTAAAGCCTTTTACTTTTGGATTGGGCTTGGGCATTAGGGTAATTAATTTTGCATTAACCATATTACGGGTATTTAAACTATAGGTGCTTAGGGGTTTAGGCAAAAATTTATCCCCAATTCCGACAAAAATTATTCCTCCCATAATGCCGACTGTTAATAATTTTTGGAATAATTTGAACATTTCTTTGCCCCTCTCTATCCGTATTTACAGGTTTATGGTCTAGGTTTTTTATTTCACTCTAACAGAAAAGTTTGGGTTTTAAATCCGTATAATCTCTAAAATTTTAGGTTTATTGATCCTTCTGACTTTTTTTTGAGGTGCGATCGCCTGATTCAAAGTAAATTTTTAGTCTTTAATTGCAAATAACGTTCGACTAACTGATCACTCATGAGAGGGGCAGGAGCATCTAAAACCAAAACTCCCTGTTGTTTGAGTCGGGCAAAAACAGCCTGGCGTTGGGCCATTAAATCGATCGCGACGGCACGGCTATAGGCAGCATTCAGCATTAACTTGGAGTTAGGAGGCGTTAAGGGAGGAAAGTTTTCTGCAATGCTATCCACTTGGGGATCACGCAGGGCAATACAAAACGGTAAATAACGGGGAGTTAGGCGCGTCATGGCCGCTAATAATTCAGCAGAGGCCGTCTGATCGACAATATCGGTAATCAGGACAATCAAAGCGCGACGAGTTTGCTGGCTGACAATTTTTGAAACGGCTCCCATGTAGTCGGGTTCCAATAAAACGGGCTGAATGGGGGTTAAACCCTCAATTAATTTGGATAAATGCTGTTTGTTGACCCCGTTCAGGCGCGATCCAGGTGGTAATATCTCGGTCAAAAACCCCAACTCCCACGCGATCGCCCCGATGGAGAGCCGTTAAAGCCAGAGATAAAGCGGTATTTAAACCCCAATCAAATCGTTTTAATCCCTCCCCTGGGCTGTCATCAAACGCCCTCTGTCTAGGAGAATCATCACGGTTTGTTCACGCTCTGGCTCTAGTACCCGCATCAAAGGACGCTGACGGCGAGCAGTGGCTTTCCAGTCGATGTAGCGCAGATCATCCCCTTGTTGGTATTCCCGTAATTCTGCAAATTCTGTTCCTAGTCCCAATCGTCGCGCTTGCCGCATTGATCCTGTATTTTCTAGGGCTAACCGAATCGACAGCGATCGCAGGGCCAATAAATCAGGATATACTGCAACGGCTTGGAGGGCGGGAACTGTCCAGCTTTGCCAGGCAAGGCCCCACCGTCCCAATTGTCGAAGATGGAGATTTCCCCATTGATATTCACCGCGTTGCTGGGGTTTGACGGTATAGGTCAGGGTTTGCTCACTGTGAGGAGAAAGAGTCGCCTTTAATTCAGTGTCAGAAACGGAAAAAATAGCAGGATAATCGTCCTTAAGCCAGATTTGTGAAGGATAGTCCTGATTTTTCAAGGTTAATTCTACTGCATTATCCCGACCAATGGACAAACGAGCGAGGGGCGATCGCGTCACTTCAATGCGATACTTTTTCCCTCGATAGCTATCTATTATTCCTAAAATTAGTAATAAAATATCATATAAAATCATGATTCCCAAGCCCATTGCCTGGGAAAAAAATACAGCCACCAAAACCGCGATCGCGCCCCCTAAAACGAGTAGCAAATAAAAACGGAGAGTGGGGATCATTGTTATTAAAAAAACTAATGCTAATTGTTTTGATTTTCGTTCTCTACTAAAACTGAATGGACAATTTATTTGGGTTTTGCTTGGGACAATTCCCGAATTTTTTTCTTCAGATCAGGAGAAGGAGCAACATCTTCTGCAATTTTAAATAGTGAATTTGCTGTTTGGAAATCTCCCTTTGCCTGACGTAGCATAGCTTTTCCGACGAGGGCTTTAAACTCCTTGGGATTTTTGCTTAACATCTGGTCATAAATTTTCTCTGCTTTATCTGTTTGATCCGATAGTTCATAGAGTTTAGCCAGATTAAATTGCCAATCTAAATTATTGGGTTGTATGACTGCAATTTTTTCTAACACAGGAATGGCTTTTTCTAATTCCCCTTGCTCCAGGTATAAATTGGCCAAGGCAACCAAAGCATCCATGTTCTTGGGATTTTCTTTGAGGAGTTTTTCGTATTTTTCGACCTGTTGATCATTATTCCCTGTACTGGAGGCGGTAGGAGTCGGGGTTGAATTCGGTTGTTTCAAGAAAAAGTTCCAACCTAGTCCCAGAACAATTAAAGCGGCGATGCCCCCCAAGCCCCATAACAGTTTAGGAGAAAAAGTGGGTAGTAGTTTTTGGGCATCGGTTTTGTCCTGAAGACTCGCTTCCAGGGACTTGTCCACGCCAAAGGATTTTTTCTTATAGAGTTCTGCGACTAACCAAAGAAAAGCAGAGGAAACGCCATTAGATTGGAGTTTAAAGACACCTTCTCTTTCAACGATGGGAATACCCGTATAAAAGCGTTGATATTTGGCAGATACAGACTCCAGGGCTGTCACGAGTCCTTGAATTTTTTCTTCGATTTGGAGTTGCCCGATCGCCCCTGGAGGCAGTTGGTCACATTGGGTAAAAATTAAGGCAAAGGCATAGGGAATAGCGGTTCGGTCAATCAGACGCGCGAGGGAAACTACTTGTTTTGTGATAGTTTCCAAGCTTTGGACATAGGACGCATCATGAACGAGACGGTCAGCATTAATGAAAACACAACAACTATGGGAATTCAAAACCATCGTTTGATAGTAAGGATTCTCAAAATTGCAATATTCCCCTGGAATGTCCCACCATCGGAAATAACATAAACTTTTGACTCCCCAGCGTTTCCGTTGCTTAAAGGCAAAATGGAAATCAGTAATCTTTAGGGTCGGCGGGGGATAGTGTCCCGTTTGAGAGACATAATTAAGGATGCTCTCCAATAATTCCTTTTCAGGATTATATTGGCATTCAAACCAGAGAGAAGGAGACAGATTAAGTTCTAAATCAGGATCGATATCCGATACACTATTCAACTCGGCATAGCTACCGACAAGGAAAACTGTTTTTCCTACCCCTCGCTCACCTAGACTGAGAAGGTTATAAATAGGTGGTTTTATTGGTGATAGCAATTTCATCCTCGAATATCAATCAATAATTGAGTTAATTTATTATCTAAGGTTACCTCGAAAAGTCTGTTACTGATGAAACAACTCAATCGATTTTATTCTCGACGTTACTCCCGTTATTTTGCTCCCCGTTGGCAACTCCCCCTAATCCTGGCGATCGCGATTCTGATGCTTTGGACAGGAGGGGCAATGGCTCAATCGTTGAGTGGTAATAACGTCATTCAATTTCAGCAAACTTTACAAGTTTCCCTGGATACAGCCTGGGTCATTTTTGCCAGTTGCCTGGTATTCCTGATGATTATAGGCTTTTCTCTGCTCGAAGCGGGATTTTGTCGCCAAAAAAATGCGGTTAATCTTCTCTCCCAAAATTTAATTGCCTTTTCTCTCACCAGCTTGATTTTTTGGTTAGTAGGTTTTGGTCTGATGTTTGGAGATGGGAATCC
>JBEIFD010000448.1:0-3762 GCA_040382535.1 Merismopediaceae cyanobacterium | reverse complement strand
TCAAGTTAACACAGAATCCTCATCATTTCCGACAACGGTATATTTTGTTACTGAAATTAATATTGTCTGTTTAATGCGCCTACGAGGGGATCACTGGATGCAGTCACTTGATAGGAACTAGAGAAGAAAGAGATAAAGACAAAAACACGACATACCATGCTCTATCAGAGACAAAGATAGGGTCGTGTTTTATCTTGGTTATTTAAAGATGCGGATGACGAGACTCGAACTCGTAAGGCAAAGCCACACGCCCCTCAAACGTGCGCGTATACCAATTCCGCCACATCCGCTTCAAAGCAAAATCTAGCTTAACATGGTCTGAAGCCAAAATACAAGGGGGGTTTCTTATAACTTGTCGGCGATCGCGTCTTTTCCCCATTAGCGGGCCAACATCAAATAAAAAAAAGGTGTAATGGAGTTGGAGCAATTGTGTGATAATTATATTTTTTAGCTTATTATGCCCAGAAAAAACTGGTTTTATCCATCTATTATCATTATTTTTCTTGCAACGCTGATTTTCTGTATTTTTATTTTTCCCTTGTTTTGGCGATCGCCAAATTCCCAATCTGCCGTCCAAAATAATGCCCTTTTAGTTAATCATTTTTCCGAAAAAGATAGTTGGGCCTTTGAACCCGCCCCAGATAAGTATGATCCGAAGGCTTTATTAGATTTACGCTATCTTAGTGAAAAAGTTGCGGGAGAGTCGGGTTTTATTCAACTTTCCTCTGATAAAGAAGATTTTGTTTTAGGGAATGGTCACTCTATCCGTTTTTGGGCAGTAAATTCAGAAATTTGGCAAAAAGATCGGACTAAAATGAAAGATCAAGCCCGTTTTCTCGCTAAACGAGGGGTGAATCTCGTTCGTTGGCATGGTCAAATTGCCCCCAAAAGTCCGACTTCTCCATTGACGGAGATTGATCTCCAAGCCCGTGAGCAACTCTGGCAATATGTGGCGGCAATGAAGCAAGAAGGCATTTATGTCACCCTTTCTCCCTATTTTGCCAATGCGGTAAAAATTCAGCCGAGTTGGGGATTTGACAGCGATCGCACCTCGATGAATGGATTACTATTTTTTGATCCCGAAGTGCAAAAAGCATATAAAAGTTGGCTAAAAGCGTTATTGGAACCTGTTAATCCCCATACAGGCATTCCTTTAAAAGATGAAACCGCGATCGCCCTCATTCAATTACAAAACGAAGATTCGCTCCTCTTTTGGACAGTTGACCAGATTAAGGGCAAGGATTTAGAGTTACTAAAACAAAAATTTGGAAATTGGTTGGCTCAAAAATATGGCAGTTTTCCCCAAGTTCAACAAGCTTGGCAAAATGCGTTGATTGAAGGGGATGATTTCCAGACGGGAAAAATTGCGTTTTATCCCATGTGGCAAATTGTCCAGCAGAAAAACCTGAATCAGGGCCAAGCCCAACGCATGGCAGATCAGATTCAATTTTGGACAGAAACAATGGGCAGGTTTAATCAAGAAATGGTGCGTTTTTTACGGGAAGAGATTGGCGCAAAACAACTGATCAATGCGGGAAACTGGAAAACGGCGAATACTCCCCAACTCAATGATGCAGAACGCTATTCCTACACGGTGGCTGACGTTATCGGGCTAAATCGTTACTACGGTGGTATTCACCAAGGAGAGCAGGCAGGATGGGCCATTATCAATGGAGATAAATTTACTGATCGCTCGGTTTTATTGAATCCCGTCGATCTACCGATTAATATCAAACAGGTGACGGGGCATCCCACGATTGTTTCTGAAAGTGCCTGGGTTCCTCCCTTGGGCTATCAATCCGAAGGGACTTTTTTGATCAGCGCGTTCCAATCTCTCACTGGGGTGGATGCACTTTACTGGTTTTCCGATGATGTTCCCCAGTGGCAACAACCTGCTTCGGCCAATGGCTATTTACCGTCCTTGGGCAAATGGATTATTGGAACCCCTGAAATTCTAGGGAATTTTCCCGCTAGTGCTTTGATTTATCGTCAGGGTTATATTAAACAAGCTCCTGTTGTTGTTGAGGAACATCGACCCCTCAAAGATCTCTGGAATCAGGTGTTGCCCCTTATTTCTGAAGAGTCGGGTTTTGATCCCAATCGCGATCGCGTAGACAATCATAAAACTTCTCAACTTACGACCGTAAATCCCCTGGCTTTTTTAGTCGGGAAAGTAAAAGTCACCTATGATAGCGATCGCAGTCAAAATCAAGTGATGGATCTAACGCCCTATCTGGACGAAAAAAAACGCACCATTCAGTCAATTACGGGAGAAATTAGCTGGGATTATGGCAAAGGCGTATGTATATTCAATAGTCCTAAAGCCCAAGGTGCGACGGGTTTTCTGAAATCGGTCGGCACAATAAAACTCAAAGATGGGTCAATTACTACGGATAATGAGTATGCAACGGTCGCGATCGCCGCAATGGATAACCAAAATATTAGCCAATCTCAAAAAATCCTAGTTCAAGTCGGAACTATCGCCCGATCAACGGGTTGGAAACAAAAAATCGCTCAATGGGTCGATCAGTCAGGTCAATCCCACCAAGGTTTTGAAATCCTCGATTATGGCCAGGCTCCCTGGGCGATCGCTAAAAATCATCTTTCCGTCACCCTCAACAATCCCCGCATTACCAAAGCAACTATCCTAGATATGAATGGTATGGCAACCAAAAAGTTAGCTATAGAGAGAAATAAGACTGGTATTAGCTTTGTGTTCCCCCAATCGTCTAAATATGTCATTTTAGAGTAAATTAAGAGTCTATCAAGAATAAATTATAATAATCAAGATGAAATGAAATAAGGTTGACTTTTCCAAGACCGAATTAATCCCTGAAAACCGATGAGCTTTTTACCAATTTTTAGCCAAAAATATCACCAAACTACTTGCTTTTAATGGTCTTGTCACTCATACTTAACCCTAATAAAGCCAAATATTTATCATGACCCAGCCGACGATTCCTACCCCCCCCCCTCCTCCTACGCCCCCCATGAGTTCCCCAGAGGTAACGCCTACTCCTGAAGCTAAATTAGATACCACTCCTCAAAATTACTATCAGGCGATCGGTTGGGTACGGGGAAAATTAGTCAAGACTGAAGAACGTTTTCAGCTCCAAGTCAAAGAGTCTCTCTTTCCGTTGTATCTTCCTCGCAAAGTGATCGCAGTCGCCAATAATCACATTGACCAAATTGTTTGGATTAAATGTTATCCCCAATCCAAAGGGGAAGGATTAAGCTTTAAAGGCGTTTGGATGGGAACAGAACAGGTCGAAAAGGGAGAAGCTGGGATTTTCGTGCTTAGGGGGGTGTGGCAATTTATTCCCCAGTGTCGTCGTCCTGTTTTTACGATTTATCGCAATGAATTAAAGGATTACGAGAATCGACCTTCCAATCAACATTTACCCCTGATTTGGGCAGACCAACCTCCCTACCGTTTTCGCAAGGATTCAGAGGAAAAACCCAAATTTTATCAAATTACCGCTCGCCTGATTCCCCAACGTGCCTGTTTTGGCTTTGTTTCTCAGATTGCCGACCCTCAAGACTTTACTCCTAGACGGGTGAAAAAGCCCCCAATGGATGGGACGAATGCGCCTTCTGCCCCTAAAAGTTCTACTCTGACGGAAAAACCTCGCTCAAAATCGAAGGGAAAGGCTCCTGCCGAAGTTGAAACTCCTTCAACCTCTGAGTCTGTCTCCTAAATTACTAGCATTAATTTAATTTATCGACCTTGAGGCGATCGCTAGTTAATTTTTGGCCAAAATA
>JBEIFD010000447.1:0-3769 GCA_040382535.1 Merismopediaceae cyanobacterium | reverse complement strand
TGTTTTAATTTTAATCAAGATAAAAGAGAAATTTCAAAAATGAAGAACATTATAAAATGATCATCAATTAAATCAAATTAAAATTCTTAATCATTGTTCTGCTCAGACATTGTTGGAGAAATATCAACAACATAATCTTCTCCGTCACGAACTTTTTTTAATAATTCAAAAAAAGAGTCTGAATATTTATGATGACTTGAACTACGAAGTTGAATTTTGATGTGATACTTATTATCAAATGACTTAATATCCACCCCTTTCTCTTCTTTTACCTTTTCCATTAACTTATTGGCATTATGCCAACTTTGAAAACCGAGGTTTTCCCCAATTTCTGTTAAAGAATATTTGTGTGTAAAACTACTTGATGAAAATCCATCTAAAGTTGTGATTCCGTAAATTTTCGCAAATTCTTCCTGGTTACTCAGGGTGTGTTCTAGGCTGTCTAAGTTTATTTGCAATTCTTTCCTCGGTAAGTCATACCGAACCAAATCATAAGTTCTTGCCTGAATCGCACGCAATAATTTTACATTAACTTTTTGAATAGATGGATTAGAACCGAATGCTTGTAGAACCCAATTGTAGTTTTTAGCACTAACACTTTTGATTCTGACATTACGATTTTGTGCTATAGAAATTATTTCTTCAGAAGGTGGTTTTGATATTTCACTTAAGTTTTTATCCCATTTAATCATGTAAATATTAGGAATAAGCTGATTATTCGTTGATATTAGTTCGTCTATGTCAGCTAGGATTGCTTGAATATTGGGATCACTAGCACGGTATCCCATAAAAACAAGGGGATGTTCAGCAAAGTAGGTTAGTAATTTGGCACTTAAGTATTTTTTCTTTTCAGTAAAGTGTTTATAGTCTTTTGATGTTATAACGATACTTGAAGGTTCTGTTACACAACCATGTATTTTATAAATTTCACCAACGCTAGCATAATTATTTTTCAAAACGGACTGTCCAATTATAGGAGTAAAATCTGGGAAGATTAACTCTAAAAATGTATCGTAATTAGTTGTTATAACAGCATGAGGACGTATTGACTGGATTAAATTAATTTCTTCTTGAACTTCGGCATTTTGAATGTCATTAATATTTTTTGGGGTAAGATTAATTAAATGTTCTGCAATTTTTGTTTTAAAATATATTTCTGGAGGCATATCGGAACTAAACAACTCATCTTTGAATTGTTCACGTCCATCTTCCCATGCCCACTCCTTGAAAGCATCAGCAAAAATATCACCAATTTCAATTAAGTTGTTATGACTTTGGGTATAGTAAGCAAACTCCTTTTTTATATTGGGACATTCATTTGACATCGCGCCAAGTAGTTCCAACCAGTTTGGAGCTTGAAAATATCTTTTAGACATCCCTGAGCCAACAAAAAGTATGGGTTGACAGCCCATTTCCTCTACACAGGTGCTAATGTCGTTGATAACTCTGTTTTTGTACTCTTCAAGGGGAGATGTCATTGGTTATAGTAGGATATAGTTTTCATGGAAAGGACATCTGATGTGTAATCAATTTAGTCAACACTCCAACTGTGAGAATGAGTTCTAATCGAAACTATAGATCAGGTTGCCGACCTAACATTTAAAGGGTCTTCTCAGAATTATAGCAAAATTTTCTATTCCTGCCTCCAATAAAGTTTGGGACTAAAAACTCAACTTAAATAAGGGAAAGAGCGGTCATCTGTCACTACTCACCCTAAAGTTAGAGAAACCACACTCAATGGGGTATTGCGCGGGCTATGCCAAATTTGTCAATTATTCATGGCCGCTATCCGTATTAATATTTCTACTGTTAAACCCCTCGGCGATTTTATCTGTTTTCTTTGTAGGAAAGTTGGACTTGGAAACCAAGCCCCTTGTATCTTAAAAGGAGTGGTAGATCGTCAAGCCCCTTGGTCAACAAAGACCGCTCTGTAGCAGGATCGCCACTATTCTCAATCTCCCTGACAGAACTCGAACAGTCGCCAGGGTCAAAGGTTAAAAGCCGAAAGTCCGTATCGGGCAAGGATGAGTGACACCAAGGAGATGATGAATACTAATTTTAACTTCTAAAAAAGCAAAAAGAGGAAAAAATGGAAAACATAGGTCAGTGGGTTGGCATTGACATCAGTAAAGCAACTCTAGATGTTTACCTCCGTCCCCTCGGAAAAACCTTTCAGGTAGCAAATAAAGAAACTGCCATATCGGGTTTAATCGAAGAGTTACAAACTTATTCGTTAAACCTAATCGTTCTAGAAGCAACAGGAGGATTAGAAACAGAACTACTAATTCAATTACAAGCCGCTCAATTACCAGTAGCTTTAATCAATCCGCGTCAAGGTCGAGATTTTGCCAAGGCGGCGGGTAAACTGGCAAAAACGGATGCAATTGATGCTCAGGTATTAGCTCATTTTGGGGAAGCATTGAAACCTCAAGTTGTGGCAATGGAATCTGATTCAGCTCGCCAATTAAAGGAATTAATCAGTCGCCGACGACAGGTAGTTGAGATACAAACGGCGGAGAAAAATCGTCGTGACCGCTCTCGTGGCAAAGCCTTAACCGATATTGAGCAACATCTTGAATACTTGGAGCAGAGCCTAAAAAAACTCAATCAAGAGATTGAAGAATTAACTCAGAGTAATCAAGCATGGATTGAGAAAGTCAATTTACTCAAAACGATTCCTGGTATTGGTCAAGTAATTTCAACAACTCTTGTTTCCTATTTACCTGAATTGGGTCAACTAACGGCCAAACAAATCTCTCGGCTAGTCGGTGTCGCCCCCATCAATCATGATAGTGGTCAACACAAAGGTAAGCGTATGATTAATGGTGGACGTGCGCCCGTCCGAGCCAGTCTTTACATGGGGGCTGTAGTTGCCATACGTCATAATCCCATCATTAAGGATTTTTATGAGCGTTTGTTGTCCCGTGGTAAACCTAAAAAATTGGCCATTACCGCCTGTGTTCGGAAAATGTTGGTTATCCTAAATGCAATGGTTAGAGACCAGAAGCCTTGGCAGGTTTCTGAAGATTTACAGCCAACTAGCCCCTAAATCCCCATAGACTTGTCAAAAAAACAGAACCCATTGAAAACGAATTGTATTCCTTGGGTTGCTTATGATGTAAGCATTTTAGGCTTGAAATTATATTTTGGACAGGTCTCATTGATTGCTATTATCTAGTTTTGATTACTTAGTTAGCCCCGTTGTCTAACTGGGTTGTTTTTTAGCAATCTTTTTTCTTGGCTATCTTGATTTGATTGGGAATCCGATTTCCTTTTTTTCCAAGACAAGCTCTTGACTTTTAAGACAGTCGCTACAGTAAAATTAAGCCCCTATGGTGAAAAGGCGATCGCTTTTTTAAAACTGAAAGAACTACCAACACTTCGGTTGAAAATTGTCATCATTCAAAATTGTCACCGTTTCCCCCGATTGTGCCAACACAAATAAACCTTGACGATAGGCAAATTTAGCCACTCCTTTTTCAATTTCAATGCCCGCGATCACTCCATATAAATTTTTTTGAGCATATTCAGGAAAAAATAGTCGGAATTGACTTAAATCCTCAATAAATTCCTTAACATCCGTTACCCCCAACGTACTCTTAACTTCTACCACTAAAACATGGGCTTCATTTGTTACCAAAACATCAATCTCTAAGGTTTTTTTTGCTAAATGTCGTTTCAAACGTTGAGCAACCTGATGAACGGGAATCCCTTTTTTTAGGAACAACGTTTCACAGGCAGGAGCAACCATATTTTCCACAAATCTACC
>JBEIFD010000446.1:0-3769 GCA_040382535.1 Merismopediaceae cyanobacterium | reverse complement strand
GGGAAGAACAAGCCCGTAAATGGGATGAAAACAACCGTAAATGGCACGATTTTACTCAAGAACAGAACCATAAATGGGAAGAACAGAACCGTAAATGGGACGAAAATAACAAACGTCTAGACAAAATGCAGGAACAGACTGACCAAACTCTCGCGGAAATTCAAAAAGCCAATCGCAAATATGACAGTGCCATTGGCGCATTAGGCTCTCGCTGGGGTTTACACTCGGAAGCCAGTTTTCGTAATGCCCTCAAAGGTATCTTAGAAACGTCTTTTGGGGTAGAAGTTCTCAATTTGAATGATTTTGACCACGATGGAGAGGTATTTGGTCGTCCCGATCAGGTGGAAGTTGATGTCATTATTAAAAATGGTTCGGTTATTCTCTGTGAGATTAAATCTTCTATGAGTAAACCAGATATGTATATTTTTGATCGTAAGGTTGCCTATTATGAAAAACACCACCATCGAACGGTTGACCGTAAGTTAGTCATTTCCCCAATGGTGGATCAAAGAGCCATTCCTGTTGCAGAAAATTTAGGAATTGAGGTTTTTAGTTATGCGGATAGTATCGAAAGTCTTTAGGCGCAAATACTCTCAGCGATCGCACTTTATAGAAACCTTTATTTAAACTTTAAGTTCTACACCAAAACCCACTAATCGAGGATTTTGTAAAGGCATTCCCTCTTCAGGACGATGATAATTAATAATCTTACGAATCCGAAAAGTTGGGTTAATTAAAGTAATCGAATCCACAGAAACGACTTCCGTATAATTGGTCGTCATGAGTAATTCTCGGTGTTGATTATCAAACTTAAAACGAGAAATAATCGGTCTCGATTCTTCGTAGGCGCGATCGCGTAAATAATCTCCTGAGAGCCAACCATTTTCTTCTTCTGTTGGCACAAAAATAAAATTCAAAGATTGGGAAACTTCTTCTCCCTTCTCTGAGATCGTATAAAATCCTAGACTAAATCCAGGGAATTTCTCTAAATCCTCTTCTAGAGAGTACTGATTATCCTGCAATACTTTGTTTTTGAGTTCAACGGTCAGAGGAGCAATGGTAAATTCCGTCCGCGATCGCTCGACCTCGTTACGGGTAAGGTAATGATAAGTTCGTTCCGTTTTCCAACTACCTACACAATGCTCGAAAAAACTCATAAAACTGGTCGTATTCATCATCAATTTATCTCCCTATCTTTAAAAACGAGATTATATCGCAAATTTATTAAAAATTAAAACGAGGAAAAATATCTCACCTCTCAGGATGGAGTATCAAGATTAACAGTTTTTTGGAGAAATTCTTTCTAGAGTGCCTAGAGTCCCTCCCTTCCAATCCTTTTTCTGAACCCTATTGAGATTGAAACCCAATTTCAGTAATTTTAGTAAACTGTGATACAGTGATAAATGTAAACTAACTTTAAGTTTAATTGACATTGTATTCGTTTTGTGAATACTCCTTAGCCATGAGGTAACCCTTTATGCCCGTTAATCAAATTCAGTCAACTGCCCTAGAAGCGTTAGTCGTCGAATTTTTTCGACAGAGTGAAAGTCAGTGGCACTCTCAACGGCGTTACTATACCCTCAATCCCGATGTGGCGACCCAAGAGGTTGAAAGTCAGATTCAAATTAAATTTTTAGAAAAAGACTGCGTTGAATTGCAGGAACTCGCTCAATTACACGCTTTAACTCCAGATATTTCCTTTGTTTGCGGAACCTATGTTACCTGGGAAAGCAATTACACTGGAAAAATCCGCAAACCCTCGACGGGTTCCACGATTTTCGGAGCTTTAGGCAATATTCTCTATCGCGATCGCGGTTTTGCAACGTCCGATCCTGTTTGCGCGATTTATAACTTTTCCAATCCTCAAACGATGACCCTCAAAACCGAATATAGTGGCTCTGTCTTTGAAGAAGAAATCAAGCTGATTGGCCAACAATACCGCACCCGCCAAACCATTATTTCCCGCGCAGGTCAAGAGCAAATGATTGGTCAATATTTAGAAAAAAGAGTTGGCTCTGAAAATTAAAATCCCCCCACTATGACGACGACTCTCCCCCAAACAAACCGTTCCTACAGTCCCGAAGATTGGCAAAAAGGCTATATTTCCCAAACAACCGAAGATAACTATTGGATTGAAGACATTGAGGGAGAAATTCCCCCAGATTTGACAGGAACCCTCTTTCGCAACGGGCCAGGCCTTTTTGAAATTGCGGGAACACCGATTAAGCATCCCTTTGATGGCGATGGCATGATTGCCGCTTTTACCTTTAACCCAGAGGGAAGAGTTCATTTCCGTAATAAATTTGTCCGCACCGATGGTTATGTGCAGGAAAAAGTAACGGGCAAAATGGTCTATCGCGGCGTTTTTGGGACTCAGCGACCAGGGGGTTGGTTAAAAAATGCCTTTGACCTGCGCCTCAAAAATATTGCCAATACCAACGTCATCTATTGGGGACAAAAATTACTGGCTCTTTGGGAAGCCGCCGAACCTCACCGTCTTGATCCCCATAGCCTAGACACCTTGGGATTAGATTATCTAGATGGAATTTTAGAATCAGGTGATGCGTTTTCTGCCCATCCCTGGGTTGATCCGAGTTGTGAGTTGGACAACAATCAACCTTGTTTAGTCAATTTTTCCCTAAAAACAGGTTTATTCAGAAAAACAGGTTTATCCAGCACGATTACTCTATTTGAGTTGAATCCTGATGGTAAATTATTGCGTCGTCATAGTCATAAAATCCCAGGATTTGCGTTTATTCATGATTTTGCGATTACGCCCCACTACGCGATTTTTTTACAAAATGCAGTCAGTTTTAACCCCTTACCGTTTCTATTTGGATTAAAGGGGGCAGGGGAATGTGTGAATTTTCAGCCCGATAAACCTGCGCGCCTAATTTTGATTCCCAGAACGCCGCCCTACGATGCAGTAAAAATTCTGGAAACTCAGGCGGGTTTTGTGTTTCATCACGGTAATGCCTTTGAGTCGGGGGGCAAAATTTACCTAGATTCCATTTGTTATGGATCGTTGCCGCAAATTCAACCCGATGTTTCCTATCAGGCGATCGATTTTGATGGTCTCGATCCTGGACAACTGTGGCGATTTACCATTGATCCCGACAATAAGACGATTGAGAAAAATTTACTTGAATCCCGATCCTGTGAATTTCCGACCCTCAATTGCGATCGCGTCGGGCGAAATTATCGATATCTCTATGCGGCGGCAGCTCACCATTCAACGGGAAATGCGCCTTTACAGGCCATTCTAAAATTGGATTTGCAAACGGGAGAGAGAAAAATTCACTCGTTTGCACCGAAGGGATTTGTGGGAGAACCGATTTTTGTCCCGAAACCAAATACAACCGATGAAGATGAAGGTTGGGTTTTGACTTTAATTTATGATGCGGCAAAGAATCGTTCCGACCTCGTTATTTTAGATGCTAAAGATCTCACTCAAAAAGCAATTCTGCATTTAAAAAGTCATATTCCCTACGGTTTACACGGAAGTTGGACATCGGAATGTTTATAGCTTTGGCTCAATAGGTGTTTCGGGGAGGTATAAAAGACTGGTAAGTAGGTGGTTGGAATTAAATGTAAAATGGATTACCCTGAAAGTCTTGCTGTGACTCGATTCTCTAGAAAAATAATTGTGCCTACCTACTTAGAATAAAGACCCATAAATTCTTCTCTTTCACACTGAATGCTGGAAATAAACCTAATCCATCTGATTGATGATGCCAAATGCTATGAAACTGTGAGAAAAATGCGCTGG
>JBEIFD010000445.1:0-3771 GCA_040382535.1 Merismopediaceae cyanobacterium | reverse complement strand
GTTCTGTATCTTGGCAGGTATTCTATCTAAATTCTCAGTCATGTTGAATTGAAAGACAAACAAAATTTATGTTATTAAAAAGTATTGGGATTTTCACCAAGAATGAAAGTCTTGGCGTACAGGTGAATTGAGAATCGGTGAACAAGGTGTGTGCGGGAAAAATAAGCAACGTAACACCAGTTTAAAGTCTGCCCACAGTCTAGTAGCCAACAGGGAAGGTCGCCAATCAGCAAAGATGAACCTCCACAACACTTTAAAACTAGGCTCCACTTATTGTAAAAGATGAACCTCCACAACAATTTAAGACCAGACCCCACTTATTGTAGCCGTGTTTATGTCAGAAATCAATGAAACACTGTAATTTCGCTGTGATGATTGCAGATAAAATGACATTTCAGTTCAGGGAGAACTTATGCAAGGCGGTGTATAAGAATACAGCATATAAAAAGTAAAAATACCTTGGTCAAAAAGATTAATCGTTCAAAAAACCTGAATCTTTTTTAGATTATCACTTAAAATTCCTTAAGCGATCGCCATTAACCGAGCAAAAACTGCTATAATTTCATCAAAAGTTTCTTCTTCCCAATAATGCCCTCTCTCAACATATCCCACACCTTTAAATTCACCCCTTCCCTCGCCTTAGAAGCCCTACAAAACCAACGATTTGATGATCTAGAACACTATCAAGTGCGTTTAGACCTGTTCAACCTATCCATCATGGCAGACTACGATCAACTCCTTTGTTTGCCCAGCTTAACAGCCATTGATAAATATTGGTATCAAATCGAAACCGCTAGAAAAGTGATGCGTCAATTAGGCGGTAGAGCCTTATTAGCCGATGAAGTCGGACTCGGTAAAACCATCGAAGCAGGATTAATTTGTAAAGAATATTTAGCCAGGGGACAAATTCAATCTTTGTTAGTCCTTAGTCCAGCCTCCTTAGTCTCCCAATGGCAACAAGAATTAAGCGAAAAATTTAATATAGATAGTATCACCACCGACTCTAAATCATTGCAACAAAATCCCCAAGAATTTTGGGCGAGTAATCAACGAATTGTCGCTTCTTTACCAACTGCTAAATCGGCTAAACATTTTCCCTTTGCTACTGGACGCAATTGGGATTTAGTAATTGTCGATGAAGCCCACCATCTCAAAAATAGAAATACCCTTTCCTGGAAATTAGTTAATGCTCTGAATAAACGCTTTATTTTAATGCTCACCGCCACACCCGTTCAGAATTCCTTAATCGAATTATTCAATCTTTTAACATTACTTAAACCAGGATTATTAAAAACTGAAGCTGCCTTCAAAAAAGAATATGTAAATTCTAAAAATGGTCGCGTTCCGAAAAATCCAGAAAAGCTTCGTCAATTAATGCGAGAAGTGATGGTACGCAATACCCGCGCTTTAGTCGATGTTAAATTACCCAAGCGATTTGCAACGACAATTTCCGTCATTCCTTCGAGTGCCGAAAAAAAATTATACGAAGATGTGACCGAATTTCTCCGCCATCCTGATGTTCCCCTCGATAAACTTTCAACGACTAATTTATTAATGCGGGCAGGGTCTTCTCCTAATGCTTTAACCGATTCTTTGAAGCAATTAAGTAAACGGATCGAAAGTGATATTCTTAAAAGTTTAGTGAAACGCTCTGCCCAGGTTAAAAAAGCAGAAAAAGCCAAGGCATTAATCGAACTATTACAACAATCTCACCAGAAAACCTTAGTTTTTGCTACCTTTAAAGCGACCAGTGACTATTTACAAACCATGCTCCAGGAAGCGGGCATTGTCTTTGTTACCTTTCGCGGTGATATGTCTCTTAAAGAAAAGGATGCGGCCATAGAAGCTTTTCGGGATCAGGTTCCTGTTCTCTTGGCTTCGGAAACGGGGGGAGAAGGGCGTAATATTCAATTTGCAAACGCGATCGTTAATTATGATTTGCCTTGGAATCCGATGAAAATTGAGCAACGAATCGGACGGATTCATCGAATTGGACAGGTACAGGATGTGTTTATTTTTAATTTTTGTTTGAAAGATAGTATTGAAGAATATATTTTAAGCGTTCTCCATGACAAGATTAATATGTTTGAATTAGTTGTGGGAGAAATTGAGACGATTTTAGGTAATATGGATGAAGATCTAGATTTTAGTGAAATTGTGCGAGATTTGTGGTTAAAAAATCAGGCAAAAGCAGAGCTAGATTCGGCTTTTAATCAGTTAGCAAGTGATTTATTAAAGGCTAAGGATAGTTATAAAGAAGCTCAGGAATTAGAGGAGCAAATCTTTGGTGAAGATTTTGAAGCTTAATGGAGATTTTTCGCTATTATAAATAGTCTTGGACAGAAGCAAGTTTTGGGCGCTTGCGCCCCTACGGTAAAATTAATTTTAAATAAGATTATAAACATGAGTTCAGATCCCATTTTATCCGCGATCGCTAATTTAGTTACCCTAGAAGGAGGCATTGCTGAATTAGAAGAGCAACAAACCTTGAATGTTTTGCTAACAGAGAATATTGCGAAAGCATTAGAGTTACCAGAAGAAATTTCCCTTTCTACTCAGATTGATAATTCTAAAAGTTTGTTTGTGACCTATCATTCGGATTTATTGCAAAAGTTTTCCGATTTGTTGGGTACAAAAGGCTTAGTTGCTAGTTTAGGGGTGCAATTTACGGGACACTTTAAAACCAGTGGTTTTGAAAAGATGGTGACTCAAACCCTTATTCCCCACAATGGTTTAATTCGATTCGTGGGAGCTAAACGGGAAAATACGCCCTATCTTTGGTGTCATGTTGCCTATTCCGCAGAAGCCGATGAGAAGAGAATTGGGATGATTTCTTTTTTTCTTAATGGTTTAACAGGCGTTGCACCTGTGGAGATTGGAGACGCGCTACTGTG
Source organism: Merismopediaceae cyanobacterium (assembly GCA_040382535.1). GTDB lineage: Bacteria > Cyanobacteriota > Cyanobacteriia > Cyanobacteriales > Microcystaceae > Snowella. The sequence goes on along the minus strand of JBEIFD010000445.1, from coordinate 877 downwards.
GCAAAGCGATCGCATTCATGTTGATCTTCAAGAACAACTTCCGATTATTTCTATGGAAGAATTGACCCCTGTAATTGAAAAAATCTCTGAAAATAGGATTGCAGAAAACCTACAAAATTGGTCGGCCAAGTTAGCCAGAGCCAAAGTAAGAGATGAGGAAAGATTGAGAGCTTATTATGGAACCATTAGCAGTGAAATTCGCCATAAGATGAATGCAAAACAATTGGTAGATGAGGCAAAGGAAAAAGAAGAACTTCGTTTAGCAGCAACAGAGGGAGAGTTAGAAAGAAAATTAACGGATTTAGAACAACGCTATGCAATGCAGATAGAAGCGAATTTATATAGCGCGATGGTGATTTATTTACCAACCGTTCATATACAGTGCGAATTAATGAGAAAAAAAGCGAAACGAATGATTACAGCGATTTGGAATCCGTTTACTAAAATCATTGAACCGTTACGTTGTGAACTTTCGGGGGAACCAATTTACGATTTTTATTTAGATGAAAAAGAAGCTAAGATGATTTCTTCTAATTATTGGGAAAAAAATGCTATGGGTAAACGAGGATAATTAATAATGAATAGTTGTATATTATCTATTGAAAAAGCGATCGCAACTCCATTCCGTAGGGATTTAACACTGTTAACTCTTTGATGTATGCAACACAAAAAAAGGACTTAATGGTATTAATTCCCTACGGATCTTCGATAAATTGATAGTTATAGCGGAATTCATTTGAATGAGGTATAAATATAAAAAAGAGTTTAGTAAAGTATTAATTAAAAATAATGTAAAAATAATGTAAAAATAATGAAAGCTTATTCTGTAGAATTTCGCCAAAAAATAATTCAAGTATATCAAGAAGAAAAAATATCT
>JBEIFD010000444.1:0-3772 GCA_040382535.1 Merismopediaceae cyanobacterium | reverse complement strand
AGATACTGACTTTCAATGGCCAAAGAGCAACGTTTCGGAAAGTTTTCTAGGGTTAACATGATTTCATAACAGCCCCTTGCCCAAAGATAGGCACGGTTCTGGGAATCGGATTTCATCCAAAGAAAAATAGCATCTATAATCTGCCACTGCGGTAGGAGATATTTCAATCTGGTATGTCATATTTTTGCTGAAACTGTTCAAATGCTTTATTTAAAGGCATACCTCCACCTTTATCAAATTCCTCCATACTTTTGCGGATACCTGCGATGGATTCTAGCAATTCAATCCTATTAAGAAGCTGTTGATAACTTTCCGCATCCTGAATCACTGCGGCGGCCCTACCATCAACGGTGAGAATAATTGGGGTTTTACTTTCTTTGAATTTTTCCAGAAAAGCTTGGGCTTCTTCCTGAAATTCTGAGAGGGGATGGACATCACAGAGACTAAGCATAATTTATTCCCTAAACGACCTAATCATTTTATGCTAACTTAATTTTCCTTTTGACTCAAAAGATTTTTTCTGGGAAGTCAGCGATCACCTCTAAATTTTAAAGTAAGACACAATGGTAATCAACTGATTAATTCAGCCAACAGTGGTGGTTCATCAGGTAATATTTCTGACTCTAACCAGTCTTCATCTCGTCCCCCATTTAAAAGATGTTTAGCTGCTTCTAACATATCGGGGCCAAGTTCTTTCAAGTCTAAGCGATTATCCAGATAAGTTTTCAATGCTTCGAGGGGATCAAGACTGCCACCTACGCCTAATTCGGGTAAACGGGGACGGGCTAATTGACTCAGTAATTCAGGACGAATGGTATAGGAATGGGCGATCGCCAATACATCATGAATTTCATTATTATTAATCAGATCTAATTGTTCGGAACGGACTTTATAAATTAAACGAACTACCACATCTTTAATCTCTTTTTTGGTGATCGCTTTTAAAATATATTCTTGCGGATCATCCTGTTCAGAAACATCTAAATTAATTGTCCGAAAAGGTCGAGCAGGTAGGGGACAAAATTGCCAATTAACCAGACCTTTTTCAACTTCCAGAAAAATATAACCCTTGTCTTCTTTTTCTTCCCCAAAATCCACCCGTTCAATGGAACCTGGATAAACGACTGGCGGCTGATTATTCGGATTCAAATTTTGATGTTTATGGACATGACCCAAAGCGACATAATCAAATTCGGGTCGAATCAATAAAGACATGGGAATGGTAAAACCTTTACCAACGGCTAAAAATTTTTCAGCCCCAAAAGTTGCTCGATCAGCCATTAAATGGGCCAATAAAATGGTCGGTAATTTAGGATTTAACTGGCGAATTTCTCCTTCTAGGGCAGGTTCTAATTTTTCAATTAAAACTCGATTAATTTCGTCAATGGATAATCCTTCGGTTTCGGGACGGGTTAAAAGGGTTGAACGATTGAGCCAGGGCAGGGTAATAATCTGAATATCCCCGTTAATCGTGGGAATTAAATGGGTTTTGATGCGATCGCCGACAATAAAGCCTGGAACAGCCAGGGTGCGATAAATACAAAGACTGGCTCCTCCATTGCCCTGGGAATGTTGATCATGGTTGCCGACCAATAAAATCGTGGGAATATTGGCATCAGCTAAACGGCGGAACTGACCAGCAAAGGCTTCATGAACGTAGGGCGGCGGGGTCGCGTCGGGAAAGGCATCTCCCCCAAACAACACTAGATCCACAGGTTCGGAAATAGCGCGATCGATACAAATACTCAAAGTTTTGACAAAATCTTCCAAACGAGTATTCAAACCCGTTGCGGGATTAATGCGTCCGTGAGAAAAACCGCTACCCAGATGAATATCCGAAAGATGGAGAATTTTAATCATAAAACCTGACTTTGAGGAATGTCGCCTGATATACGATGGGATTGTGAGTTGTCCTAATTGTGCGATAAAGTAAAACGAATAGGAATCCTTGTAGAGAGAGACTCAAAAAAATGGCTTACGAACTTCCCGCATTACCCTACGATTACACCGCCCTCGATCCTTATATCTCTAAAAGTACCCTAGAATTTCATCACGATAAGCATCATGCCGCTTATGTGAATAATTATAATGGGTTAGTTAAGGATACTCCCTTCGATAGTCAAGCGATCGAAGAAGTGATCAAAGCAGTGGCAGGCGATGCCTCAAAAGCAGGTATTTTTAATAATGCCGCTCAAGCGTGGAATCATACCTTCTATTGGAATTCCATCAAACCCAATGGTGGCGGAACTCCTACGGGTGCTTTAGCTGAAAAAATCAGTGCTGACTTTGGTAGTTTTGAAGCCTTTGTTGATGAATTTAAAAAAGCAGGTGCAACCCAATTCGGAAGCGGCTGGGCTTGGTTAGTTCTAGACGGCGGAACCCTGAAAGTCACCAAAACAGGAAATGCAGAAAATCCCCTCACAACGGGAGCAACTCCTCTTTTGACAATGGATGTTTGGGAACACGCTTATTATTTGGATTACCAAAACCGTCGTCCTGATTACATTAATGATTTTCTGACTAAATTAGTTAACTGGGATTTTGTGTCTGCTAATTTTGCCGCCGCTTAATTTCTTCTTTTTTTCAACTATTGGAGATAATCTTTCAAATAACAAGGATTGTCTCTTTTTTGATTTATTCCAAGATTTAACTTCAAGAGATAATCAGCTACAATGGAGCAATCTAGTGATGATCAACAACAATACCTTATTGCTGAATTAGAAAAAGCTAAAGTCAAACATAATCCAGCAAATATTGTCAAAATTGCGAAACAGATAACAGGAAAAATAATTTTTCTTGAAACAGGAAAAGGAGGAGAAAGAGGTTCTGGATTACAACATATTCTGGACAATCATAAAAAAGATTTTCTCAATAGAGGAATTTCAGAAGAGCAAATCCCCGATCTCATTATCAAAGCTGCTACGGAGGGTAAAGAAATTGGAATACAGGGTAAAAGTCGCATAATTTATCAAGTAGAAGTTAATCAATGTATTCAGTATCTCTCCTTGGAAATTAGTCATAATGGTTATATTGTTAGTGCCAATCCAACTCCAACTCGATTAATCAAGTAATCAATAAATTGATTCAGGAATAATTCCTATGGCAATCAGAATTAAACTTTGGGCAGACTACGGCTCTTATCCCATTTGGGGAGTAGATGAAATTGATAATATTGCCCCAGAAGAATTACCTCTTAGTCAAGAAACTATTGAACGTTTAAATGCTTGGCAAGATGCTTATGATCGAACCTTAAATCAAGATTATCCCCCTTTATCTGGCTTTCCTAGTCTTCAAGCGAAACTAAAGTTTAAACTAGAAGCAATTAATTTATGGAAAAAATTACGTCTCGAACTCGCACCAGATTATGAGGTTTTTTATCAAATTGGTAGCCACTTAATTAAAAATCCTAAGATAAGTATCCAGATAAGTCAGAAGGCTGGTACTGGGAAAAGGCTGTTTCAGATTTAGAACGCGATCGCATTTTTTTTGAAAGTAAGAGATGATCACTGTTTCAGTTGATTTTATCTGTAAGAGATCAACCCCTTCAAATCATTTTTCCAAACTAAATCTTCCCCTTTTGAAGTCAATTCCCAACGATCGCGCGGCGATTCTTTTTCCACATAACGTTTGACTAAGCCTAGCTGGCAAAGATTTTTTAAGACTGTCATCATATCAGGTTCTCTAGGAACATCTCGGCGGGAAAGTGTGTTAGCTAATTCGTACCAACTCCATTCTCCTTTCCCTCTTTCAAGTAATTGGAGAAGCACCAATT
>JBEIFD010000443.1:0-3779 GCA_040382535.1 Merismopediaceae cyanobacterium | reverse complement strand
TTCCCTAAGTAAAGAAGCTTTTTTCTCTGCGCCCAGAGCATAATTTCCGATCTCACCGTTGCTTCTGATCACTCGATGGCAGGGAATCACAAAAAGATTTTTATTTTTTGCCATTGCATTACCCACTGCTTGGTAGGCTTTTGTATTTAACGCCCTGGCGATCTCTCCATAGGTTGTCACTTTTCCTTTTGGAATAAGCTTTAGTAGTTCATAACATCTCGTTTCAAATGTTTTAGTTTGATCATTCATTTTGCTTTCTCCTTGGTTTTACATAGATAATTAACTCGACAAAATGATTGACCCATACAGATTTTTGTAATGAGTTTTTTGTACAATCACTTAACATAATGTTTGAACTAAGGCGATCGCAACGAACCCTTGAAATAATACTTATTCCCTACCATTTCATGAATGGAGGCGGACTAAAGGGATGTTTGGAAAACCAGTCCTTTGCACCTTTCATTAAAAATTTGTGAAAACCATTATTCGGGATAGTTGCCTTTACTTCTTTAATGTAAGAACGTGGAATTTGGAAAGAGAATACTCCAAGGGTAAAATCAACTAAGTCACCTTTTCGGAATAGTTCAACAAGCGGGTAAGAATTGTCGGGAAAGGGACGAATCTTGTGATGAAATTCTACCATCAAACCGATTTCTTCCGACCAAGTTTCAAGTCCATTACTCGCAAGATATTGTTTGACTTGGAAAACCGATGGCGGAATATAATCCACCGTATGATCTGACCAAAGACCAATATCATGAAAGGATGCGGCAATGGCTAATTTTGTTTGTTCTTCTTCATTACAAGGCCGTAGTGCCAAGCAAAAATTGAACAGACGATAGACATGACCTCGGTAGCCTGGGTAATCCTCCCCGATCAAGTCTTTCCATTCCGAAAGAATTTTTTCAATGATATCATGTGTTGTTACAATCTTCATATAGCTCCGTTCTGGCGAATGAGTTATCATTTTATCGCAGATGACTTAGAATCTGGCTTAAAAGTTCATTATCTCGGCTTCATTGTTAAAATTGGTCGTGTTGATCTGTGCCTGTTGAAATTCGTTGTTTAGTGACAAATATTCTCTCTAATTTTTTAATGGGGTTGCAACGTGGCAAAATGTTAAAGAGATATTAACTAAACACGCTGATTTATCAAACCACTGCCCATGACTTCGGTTTCTGATTGTTTTCAATCCCTCCGTAATTCCCACCAATGCGCCCTGATTCCCTTCCTTACCGCAGGAGACCCCGATCTGGCTACCACAGCCAAAGCTCTACGAATTTTAGACCAAGCAGGGGCAGATTTGATTGAATTAGGGGTTCCCTACTCCGATCCCTTAGCTGATGGGCCTGTCATCCAAGCCGCCGCCACACGTGCTTTGGGTCAGGGGGTGAGGTTGGAAGATGTCTTAGAAATCGTGAAAGACGCTCAAGCGGATATTAAGGCTCCTATCATTCTTTTTACCTATTACAATCCGATTTTTTATCGCGGTGTGGAATCCTTTCTCAAACAAATTGTGGAAGCGGGCGTGAAGGGATTGGTTGTGCCTGATTTACCCCTGGAAGAGTCGGAAAATTTGATTAAACCCGCCGCCGCTTTAGGAATTGATTTAACGCTCCTGATTGCGCCGACAAGTCCGATTGAACGTATTCAGGCGATCGCCAAACAATCCCAGGGTTTTATCTATCTGGTCAGTGTGACGGGGGTGACAGGAATCCGCAGTCAAGTGGCCACTAGGGTTGAAGAATTAATCGCTAAAATTCATGAAGTCACGGATAAGCCCGTTGGCGTTGGTTTTGGCATTTCTCAACCCGAACAAGCCTTACAAATGAAACAATGGGGAGCCGATGCCGTCATTGTAGGTAGTGCTTTCGTCAAACGTCTTGCGGAAGGAACCCCTGAAGAAGGCTTAAAATCGATTGAGCTGTTCTGTCGTGAGTTAAAGGCCGCGATCGCCTAGAATCGACAACTTGAAAATTTCGGATATCCTAGTAACGGGATGATAATTTACATAAGCCAATTTTTTAATGCACTGTTTTGATTAAACAAAAAATAAGGAGAGATTAATGCCAGTAGGATTACCTGAATTTATCGAAAACCCAGAAAATCGTTGTCCTGTTATTTTGTTATTAGACACTTCTCGTTCAATGTCTGGGCCACCCATTGAGGAATTGAATCGTGGGCTAATGGCCTTTAAAGACGATCTTCTGCGCGACACCCAAGCCTCTCTGAGTGTGGAAGTTGCCATTATTCAATTCGGAAAGACAGTCAAGTTGGTTCAGGATTTTGTCACGGTTGATGAATTTTCTCCGCCTAATCTGCGTGCGGATGGTCTAACCCCGATGGGACAGGCGATCAACTATGCTCTAGATCTGTTGGAACAAAGAAAAACAACCTATAAAAGTAATGGTATTCAATATTACCGCCCCTGGGTTTTTATGATTACGGACGGGGCTCCGACAGATATGTGGAAAAACGCTTCCAAACGCTTACAAGAGGCTGAACAAGCGAATAAGTTATTGTTTTTTACTGCCGCCGTAGAAGGGGCTGATATGGATACCCTCAGTTACATCACCCCGCCCGATCGCCCTCCTGTGATGCTTAATGGATTGGATTTTAGTTCTCTCTTTATCTGGTTGAGCGGTTCCATGAAGCGTGTTTCTAGTGGGAAAGTCGGGGATGTCATTGTTCTGCCTCCCGTTGGTTGGGGACAAATTACTACCTAGTTCAATGGGAATCGTCCAACGTTTATTCTGCGTGGGTTTAATGGGATTAGGGTTAGCTGGTTGTGGGGATGGGCGATCGCCGATAACATCTTCCCCATTGGTTAAACCTTCTCCCGAAGCGTCACCTTTTTATCGAGTGTATGAATTGCCCCACAGTAGGGTTCATACTTTGCGAATTCCTGTTCAGGGAAATTTTGAAGTCACGGTTGCGGTTTCTCCCAATTTAAGAACGGTTGCTGAATTTGCTACTAAAAATCAGGCGATCGCGGCTCTCAATGGTGGTTTTTTTGATGCTCAAAATGAAAAAACAACGGCCTATCTAACTCAAAATGGTCAAATAGTCGGTAATCCCCAAGAGAATGAACGATTAACTCAAAATCCTAAACTTAAACCCTATTTATCCAAGATTTTTAATCGCAGTGAGTTTCGTCGTTATCAATGCGGAACTGTTAACCGTTATGCGATCGCGGCCCATGATACACCGATTCCTGAAGGTTGTCAGTTACAAGATGCGTTAGGCGGAGGCCCTCGTTTATTACCAACAATAACGGCCACAGAAGAAGGTTTTTGGGCAGAAAATCAAGGAAAAGTAATTAGGGATGCGATCGCTCTAAAACAACGCAATGCTCGCACAGCGATCGGGATTACGTCATCGGGGGATTTACTCTGGGTGATGGCGGCTCAAAAAAAGGAATTGGGGCAAAATTCGGGTTTATCGTTACCAGAGTTAGCGGATTTTATGCGATCGCAGGGAATACAAGATGCTTTAAATTTGGACGGGGGAAGTTCTTCGGGAATGTATTATCAGGGCAAAATATTTTTGGGTAAACTAACAGCAAAAGGCGACCCTGTGGTGCGATCAGTCAAGTCGGTTTTATTGTTGCGATCGCAGTTTTAAAGTTTAATCCACAAGATGATGGCGATCAGATTATTTCTAACCCACATTCCGCAGGTTGGTCAGCAAAGTAAATAATATTTTTGGCAAGAGGAACCGAGGAAAGACAGAATATGGTGATGTTCAGGGGTTAAGTTAGGAATGAAAAATAAATAACC
>JBEIFD010000442.1:0-3781 GCA_040382535.1 Merismopediaceae cyanobacterium | reverse complement strand
ATGCAGAATAAACCCTTTTCACGAGCTAAGGTAATCACTTCCCTCGCATCTTGAGCATTCAACATAAAAGGTTTTTCACACAAAATCGGTTTTCCTGCAGTTAAACACAGTAAACAATCCTGTTTATGACGCTCCTGGGGGGTTGCAATATAAACGATATCACTGTCAGGATCATTCACCAATGATTCGTAGTTAGCATAGGTTTTAGGAATATTAAATTGTTCCCCAAATTGCTCTGCTGTCGCCAAGTTTCGAGAACCAACAGCCCATAGTTTAGCATCGGGTAAATATTGCAAACCTTTAGCAAAATCCTGGGCAATTCTGCCCGTTCCCAAAATTCCCCAACGAATTATTTTTGACATGATCATTAAATTCCACAAATTCAATAAATACTATTTAGCCCAGGGCATAGGATCGATGGGGGCAAAGGTTGAAGTTAATCGATAGGGAGAACTCGTATTAAGGGCATTTTGAATGGACAAAACCATTTCATTAACGTGTAAACAATAATCCGCCGCAAGACGACAAGGACGATTTTCCTCAATGGCTGAGGCCAACTCCACGATTCCCCGACTAAAATCCATTTGTTGGGAACCCCGATAACCATAGCGAGAGGCTCCTTTACCAACCAAAGGATAATTTTCACGCCAAGGGGTTAGCAACGTTTTTCGCCGTATCGTAATCTGACGTTTGATATAGACGGGTGAACGATAAAACCAACTATCTTCTGTATGGAGAATTCCGCGATCGCCGATAACCCGTAAAGTGTGATCATGGGGAGCGAGAATACTACAAGTTAAACGAGCAACGACTCCTGACGAAAATTGAATGCAAGCGACTGAAAAATCTGGTGCGTTAACGTCTAAAGGAACATCCGTTTGCTTATCAGAAATCAGGCAAGCTGAAAAAGCCGTAATCGTTTCTGCTGGGCCAAAAAAAGCGGGTAGCCAAGTGAGATAGTAACCTGCGTGTTCGAGGGTACAGCCAACTTCAAATTCGTCTTTGTAGGGCCAAGGAATACCAGATTCACTGACCCATTGTTTATAGGGCATTTGATGAACCATGCCATCATCCATTTCTGCATAAACAAGACGGGGTCGCCCGATTTTTTCTTCTCGTAGGGCTTTCCAGAGGGTTTGAGCGGTCTCCCCTAATAAACTACAAGGTGCTGATGAGAGGTATAGTCCATTTTTTTGAGCAAGATCATATAATTCTTGAGCTTCGGCGAGAGACATTGCCAACGGTTTTTCCGAATAGACGTGTTTCCCCGCTTCTAGACTGGCTTTTGAAACCGAAAAATGACTGCTAGGATTCGTTAGATTAACAACAATGTCAACCTTGGAATCTTCTAACAATTCTTCTAAAGAACGATAGGCTCGAACTGAATGGTAAGTAGAAAAATGGGTGCTTCTTTCGGGATCGCGATCCATTACGCCAACTAATTCTAATTGGGGATAATGAATGAGGGTTTTAATGTAATAATCCGCTACAAAACCGCAGCCAACGATAGCAATACGCATGATTCTTTTCCTAACTGGATTTAAAGGGTCAGGTCATGTCAATAGAATACCTGAAAGATATACCTAAATTCTGAATCAAGTTTTAGAGTTTACTGATAATGCGTTGGACAATATCCATTCCCGTAACGGCCTGCCAGCCAAATAGTCCCACTAGGACAATATTTAAGACAATATGGGTATAACGGGCTAATTCATTGCCTTTTTGCATTAAGGGGGAAAGAGCGGCGGCGATCGCGATAATGCCCGTCATAGCCAAACCAACGATCAGATGGGGGCCGACAAATAACTTACCATTATTAATATAAGTGACGGTCATACCCCCAATACAGCCCACAACCATCAAGGCGAGTAAGATTGATCCCATCAGATAATGCTTAGTACGGACATCTTTTTGGATTAATTCTTTGCGAACTTCTGCTTCGACGGAGCGAATGCTACGGGCTTGGAAGCCTAAATACATCGCATACAGGGATAGGGCAAACAAACCCCACATCACGAGGGGATGACCAAATTGTGACCAGACCTTAAGGGATTCGAGCATTTCTGAGTTCATCTGTATTTATTACCAAAATCAGGAAACTTTATAGAAGTTAACATATCTGTTGTCTCTTCTCCAAGGATGTTTTGTCTGGATTCGGCGATCGCGAAAATTTGATTCTGATGGAAAAACTGAAATTAGATCTGGGATCGAGACTGGAACTTTTGTCAATTTGCGTTTATCTTTAACCTAAATCTGTGGATTGGTGATGAGGAGAAAACGGTGGTATTAAGTCAAGAATCAACGCCTGATGTGGTGAATCAGGGCTGTTATGATTTTCATCTGTCGGAATTAATTCGCCAACGGGCCTGGGTCGAAATTGACCAAAACGCCCTTCGCCATAATGTACGGCAATTCAAGGGTTTATTAAAGAATGATACGGATTTAATGGCAGTGGTCAAGGCTGATGCCTACGGTCATGGAGCAGTTCGGATCGCCCAAATGGCTTTGGAAGCTGGAGCAACCTGGCTGGCGATCGCGACCTTGGGGGAAGGGATTGAATTACGAGAAGCGGGAATAACGGCTCCTATTCTGATTTTGGGGGCGATTAATACCCCAGAGGAAGTGAGGGCGATTATCCATTGGCAATTAGAACCCACGCTCTGTAATGAAGAACAAGCGGTTTTATTTGCTGAGACCTTGAAAAAAAACGCTAAAAAACTCTCTGTTCACCTCAAACTCGATACGGGAATGTCTCGTTTAGGAACCTCTTGGCAACAAGCCGTCAATTTTGTACAAACCGTCAAAGGGTTACCAAATCTCCATTTAGCCAGTATTTATTCCCACCTCGCCACCGCTGATGATCCCGATCGCACCGTCATGGAACAGCAACAAGGGCGTTTTGACTCCGCGATCGCGAATCTCCAAAAACACGGCATTAAAATTCCCAAATTACATCTGGCCAATTCTGCCGCGACCCTTAACGGCCCGAAATTTCATTATGATTTAGTGCGAGTCGGACTCGGTTTATACGGACTTTATCCCGCGCCCCATTTACGTTCTCAGATTGATTTAAAACCCGTGCTTCAGGTGAAAGCTAAAATTAGCCAAATCAAAACGATTCCTCCTGGGACTGGCGTGAGCTATGGTCATCATTTTGTCAGCGATCGCGAAACCCGTCTGGCGATCGTCGGAATTGGTTATGCTGATGGTGTCCCCCGTAATTTATCCAATCGGTTACAAGTTCTGATTGGGGGTGAGTGGGTCAAGCAAATCGGTGCAATTACGATGGATCAGATGATGCTCGATATTACTCATTTACCCCATTTACCCGTCGGGGAAGTTGTTACTTTGATTGGAGCCGACGGCGATCGCGCTATTTCAGCCGATGACTGGGCGAATAGCTTGGGAACCATTTCCTGGGAAATTCTTTGTGGTTTTAAACACCGTTTACCCCGAATTATTATCTAAATCACGGCAAATTGTTGTTATCTACCTTAAAATTCAAGGACATAATATATTATATTCCGGTAGTGATTTGATAGTAGTGGTGGTCTAAAGAGCTTATAGAGAGAAGATCATGTAGAATATTAGCTAACATAAATTTTTATCAAATCTATCCCCTAAATCAACGTTTTCATGACTAACATTTTTGCACTATTATTTTTTATTTTAGCTCAATTGACAGTAGAACAGCAATTAGCCGAGAAATATTGTCCCTCAAAGACTAATCTTAAATACCCTTGCCCAAGTTGTGGCTCTCTTCATACTATCAAGAATGGTT
>JBEIFD010000441.1:0-3784 GCA_040382535.1 Merismopediaceae cyanobacterium | reverse complement strand
GTGAGTTTGTTCGGACTGTGGCAAAATCTGAGCTTTATAAGCAAAAGTTTTTCTACAACAATTTTCAAACTCGCGTTATTGAATTGAACTATAAGCATCTTTTAGGACGCGCCCCCTACGAAGAAGCAGAGGTTGTCTATCATTTAGATCTTTATGAAAATGAGGGTTTTGATGCTGAAATTGATTCCTATATCGATTCTGTCGAATATCAGGAAAATTTTGGAGACAATATCGTTCCTTACTACCGCATCAATAACCAAGTTGGGGACAGAACCGTTGGTTTTACCCGCTTTTTCCGTCTCTATCGCGGTTATGCTAATAGCGATCGCTCTCAGTTAGAACGGAATAATACCCGTTTAGCGACTGAACTGGGTCAAAATTCTGTTTCCGCGATCGTTGGCCCCAGTGGAGCGAATGCAGGCTGGGCCTATCGTCCTTCCAAGGCAGGTAACACGCCGATGAAAGCTCTTGGGGGTTCAACGCCCTATGGTGCCGATGCGGGTAAACTGTTTCGGGTTGAGATTGCGGCGATGAAAGCAATGGGTTATCCCAAGGTACGTCGTAGCAATAAAGCAGTCATTGTTCCCTATGAACAGTTGAATAACACCCTTCAACAGGTTTATAAAATGGGGGGAAAAGTGGCTAGTATTACCCCTGCTAGTATGAATTAAATCCGAGAAAAAGGGAGAAGGGTTAGCTTAATACTTTTTAATGGAGTTATTTGGTTAAATTCTATCCCTTTTTTATATCTGTTATCATTGCAATAGTTTAGGAGAAATTAACGTTATGTTAGGTCAATCGGTTTTAGTGGGTGCGGCAAATAATGCGGCGGCAAGTCGTGTTTTTGTTTATGAAGTGAGTGGTTTACATCAAACAGTCGAAAACGACAATAATAACTACGCTTTTCGTCAAAGTGGTAGTGTTTTTATTAAAGTTCCCTATGCTCGGATGAACGAAGAAATGCGTCGTATTAGTCGTATGGGGGGCAAAATTGTTAATATTGGTACTTGTTTACCTGAGGCAATTTTACAAGCTGAGGAATAGTTTTATTTTATGACGGTATTCCCAGAATAAGATATTCCCGATGTTTGTAAACAAGGGGTTTAAACCCCTTGCCTGTCTCTTCTTAAACGATATACTCCTATAGAATCTATTTGGTATCTCTTTTGTAACGCTTGACTGATTAGAATTACAGACATTTTGGCAAATTCTCTCTAATCCATACTGAGTAAAAGTTTTGGCAAAGATACCAAATGGACTCTATAGGCTGCTGGGATACCGATCGCTGTTTGACAATCTTCCACAAACTGACGGGCCTTGGCGGAGATCGCAAAACCAATGATCAAGAGATGGGCATAGTCTTTACGTTCGGCTTCTTTAGCGGCATTCCAAACGGTAGTTTGGAAAATTCCCCGATCTTTATTGGGATAACTGTCTTTTTAAAATCTCTAAAGCTGACCAACGACCATCGGCACTCGCTTCAACTGGTGGAAGATCACTCAGGGGAGCTTGGCAATCATTCCCGCATAATCGGCGCAAGGGAAACGCAAGGGAAAACTGTTCATAAAGCCATTTTTCTACTTCAAAGTGTCCCTCTGGAGAAAGGGTTTCAGAAAGATCTTCACAGGAAACTTCTCTTTCTTTTGGAAATTTTTGATGAAGATCCGCTTCTTTATCGAGCCAAATAATTTCCGATTGGTCTAGGGCTAGGCGTTGATTATATTGTTTGGTACAGCGATCGCAGGTAAAAGTGATAATGGTTTCCGCTTTGACGGTAATTTCTAAAAAAGTTCCACCATGCCGAACCGTCATTTCTCCCCGCACAGGCGTTAAAGACTCTAAATCTGAGATATTTTCGTCAATCATTAAAGATTGGGTACGATCAGGAAAATTGAGGAGGTGGGGAATATAAATGGGTTGGATAGTCATGGAAATTTGTCTGAAAATAGAAAGCCGATTGACCGACATTCTAAAACGAAGCCTGTCAAAAGTTTATTTTAAATATTTTTTAAATCGCGAAAATCGTTGATTATTTAAGTTCAACAAATTAACTTTCTGGATTGACTTCGACTTGTCTTGATGCCAATTTTTCCTGTTCAACTTCTGCCTGGAGTTTAGCTTGCTCTTCGGGAGTCATGCTTTCCCAACGTTTTTGAATGATGGCCTCTTCATAATCTTTAATTTGTTTATGGTAGGTCATGTCATTGGTCAAAACACGGAAAATATAGGAGAATAACCAGAGAAGTAAGACCCCAACCAGAAATGCCTGAGACCAAACTCCTGCTTTTTGGGCATCTAATCCGCTTACTTGTAATAGAAAATAAACTACTAATCCCGATACAAAAAAAGCAGTGATAAGCGCGATCGCATCAATTCGGCGCATAAGTATGGTTTCCTAAATAGCACGACGTTGGGGACGAAAATTCAAAACAGGACTCAATAAAAGCATCCCAGGGAAAAAGAAAAAGACCAGAAAATACATAAATAACCGTTCTACAGAACTGACCACGTACCAACGGCTTTTTAGGTAAAAATAGACCAACGCGGGCAAAATCAACAAATAAAGACCGCTCAGGACGAGGTAAAGTAGGGCAACCAAGCCAGTTTCTGAAAGGAGGGTGGAGACAATAGATTCCATTGGTTGATTCTGAAAAATAAAGGTAATCGTTAGGTAAATGAGTCGCATAACTTAGCTAAACTGTAGCTTATTTTTGCCGAGATTTCACCCCTATTTTTTAAAACTTGATCCATCGCTTGACAAGCGTACCTCTCATCTTGGACAATAGGAGATCGCGTGTCCAAAGTTCCTGCTCGGATCAGGTTTGAGACATTAGTAAACAAATTTTCAGGGCATTACAGCCTTGAGAATACCTGTACGGCAACCCAATTAAAAAGAAAAATGAGTTACGCAATTATTGAAGCGGGTGGTACGCAACTGCGTGTCGAGCCTGGTCGTTTTTACGATTTGAATCATCTCTTTGCTGATCCCAGCGATGATTATGTGATCGACAAGGTTTTATTGGTTAATAATGATAATGAAGTGACTGTCGGCCAGCCTTTCGTGGAAGGGGCTACAGTGGAAGGAAAAATTCTTTCCCATTTACGAGGACGAAAAATCATCGTCTATAAAATGCGCCCGAAAAAGAAAACTCGCAAAAAACGCGGGCATCGTCAAGAGTTAACCCGTCTGCTGATTACTTCCATTAGTATGAATGGTACGGCGATCGCATCAGCTTCTGAGGATGCGCTTAAGACACCGATCTTAGCAACCTCAGAAACCTTTCCAGAAGAAGAGTAAACTCTCAATTATTCTCGTTAATTTTTAGGTAAAAACAAAATGGCACATAAGAAAGGGACGGGTAGTACAAGAAACGGACGCGACTCTAATTCAAAACGTCTGGGTGTCAAACGCTACGGCGGTCAGACTGTCACCGCAGGTTGCATTATCATTCGTCAACGGGGAACCAGAGTTCATCCTGGCGAAAATGTAGGACGCGGTAGTGATGATACGCTTTTTTCTTTGATTGATGGCGTAGTCAAGTTTGAACAAAGAACTCGTAGTCGCAAAAAAGTGAGTGTTTATCCTGTGGCTGTGGTGGCAGAATAATCCTTTAAAAATCATTTTGATTTAGTGTAGGGGCTTAGTTTCTAGGCCTCTTTTTTGGTAGTGATTTAGTTGTAGTGGTGATGGCTTAAGCCTTTGCTAATTGGGCATTGTAGTCGTGTATAAAGTACCAAATTGCCCCAATATGATTTTCGACATTTTTGGAAAAAGAGAGTTTTT
>JBEIFD010000440.1:0-3796 GCA_040382535.1 Merismopediaceae cyanobacterium | reverse complement strand
GTCGTAAAACTCGTGTTCGGAAGCAGGGACAACTTTCTCCCTTTGAGAGTCTTAATAGTTTTCGTTATCATGACCATTGGCTTCGTAATCTCTTGATTGCTTCCTCTCTCAATGCTCGTCGTCCCCTCTCTTCTCATAGACACAAACCCCTGCGGAACTAGAATTAAATATCTCAATTAAGGCTCCTAGCTTAAAAACAATAACGAGGTTAAAAAGTTAATCTTGACGAGCAAGTCTCCGTTTAAACACATAGCTATGAATTATAAGGGAACTTTCAATCTATTACCCCAAATACAGATTTTATTAAGAATCTTCCTGTTCTTTATAACATCACCTCAAAATGGAATGATCGTAAGAAATTTTCCGTGCATTTTTCAAGCAGCGTGTGATGTCGATTAGTGTACTTCATTATGAACTTCTCACCTCTGCGAAAACTCCTTGGGGTAGTACCGAAAACCATCTGTATAAAGCAGAATTAGCATAGGTTTTGCCTGTACATTTTTACCACAAAAGATCGTGAAATCGCCAAGCTCAAATTCAGACTGTTTTAAAACACCCAGATTTTTAACTTTAATTTTCATAACTACCTTCCTTCAGCGCGATCGCCTCTAATATTTTCTATAATCAGATTCTAATGTCAATTACTCAATCATACCCTTGACGGAATTGATTTTGATAGTATAGTTAAGATCTGAATTAATCCTAAAGAATATGGCAAAAATTCCACTTAGCCTAGAGAGTATTCGTCAAGAAGCCACGACACAATCCTTCCAACGGGGCGAATCCTATTACCACGACAATGCAGTACTCTCCTTGTTCTTGCGCGGTCAGAACCTAGAAGCAAAAGTTTCAGGAAGTGAGTATGACGGTTATCGCGTAACGGTTGAACTTGAAGACAATCATATCACCTCAGCCTATTGTACTTGCCCCTACGATTATGGTGGTTGGTGTAAACATATTGTCGCGACCTTATTAGCTTATCTTCATGAACCAAATAGCATCGAAAAACGTCTGACCTTGGAGCAATTATTGGATGAATTAGATGCCGAACAAAGCCGTCAATTAGTCCAGTTTTTAGCACAAGATAATCCTGAATTGATTGATCAAGTAGAACGCTTTATTAGTCGAATTAAACCTGTCGCGATCTCTTCTCCCCAAGGAACATCCAATGAACATCAAGAGGTTCCTCAAATCACGGTGAATACTAAGTTTTATAGCAGTAAAGTCCGTGAAATATTACGCGAAGCGGTGCGGGATTGCGAAGATAACTGGGACAATGAAGAAGATACCGTTAGTCTGGAAATAATAGAACTGATTGATGATACTAAAGATTTATTTGAAAAAGGAGAAGTTCATAACGCGCTCGCTATTCTAAAAGCCATTACAGAAACCTGTGCATCGAAATGGGATGATGATTTAACTGACTATGGGATAGAACCCCATGAAGTGCTTGATGTTCTCTGTGAAGTGTGGACAGAAGCAATTTTCAGTACGGATTTAACATCCCAAGAAAATCTAAAGTTGAAAAGAGAGTTGGAGACTTGGCAGAAGCAATGGAATGTGGATTTTTCTATGCTTTTAACTGCCCTAGAAGAAGGTTGGAATAATGAAGTTTTACAAGCAATTTTACAGGGAAATGTAACAGTGGAGGCAATAGACGAAAAACCCTATTATCAAGATAATTTGACTTTAATTCGACTCAAAATCCTCAAACAAAAAGGTCGTTATGAAGAATATCTTAATCTTGCCAAAGCAACTCATCAAACTAAAGAATATCTGACTATGTTGGCTTGGCTAGACCGAACGGAAGAAGCTCTGCAAGTCGCTCAAACACAAATGACTACTAGCGAAGAAGCTCTAGCATTATCTAATACTTTACAAAATCAGGGTGCGACAGAAGCGGCTCTACAAATTGCTCAACGAGGTTTAAATTTATCGGGTAATTCTGAAAGTCAACTAGCAGATTGGATTGTAGAACTAGCGCAGGAATTACAAGATCCTGATCTAATTCTGGCGGCTAATCTCAAAGTTTTTGAAATAAAAGCATCTTTTGGGCAATATAAAAAACTGGCAACTCTAGCGGGGGATGATTGGGAATCTCTGAAGTTAGAGTTACTAGATTTTTTACGGTCTCAGCATGGGGGGGAAGTTCGAGAGGCAAAAATTAGAATTTTTCTCTATGAAAACTTAGTAGAAGACGCGATCGCAGCAGCAAATCCTCTGAGTGATTATGAGAAAGATTTAATTGGAGCCGTCATGGATGCGGCAATTTCTGTGCAACCTGATTGGGTGATTAGCAAAGCCAGTAAGATGGCTGAGGCAATTATGGATGCGGGAAAAGCAGAATACTATGATCAGGCAGTTAAATGGCTCAAAAAAGTTAAGAAAGCCTATTCTCAATCCAACAGAAAAGCAGAATGGTCAGTTTATCACGGAAATTTAGTCAATATTCACCAGCGTAAACGAAAATTAATGGGACTATTTCGAGACAATGGTTTATAGTTTTCGGGGGATCTAGAAAAGGCGATCGCTCTCTGAGAATTGGGGTGACAGTTTTATCTTATCTTGTTCAAGGGCGAACGCAATTCGCGCCTAGAGAAGGTTTTTAGAGGAGCGTAGGGGCGCAAGGCTTGCGCCCAAAAGTAGCTGATCCCCTTGGGCCAAGAGAGCTTTAATTATTGACAGTTTTTTGCTGTTTTAAATAGACAAAAACAGATTTGTCACCAATATCAGGAGGAATTGCTTGAATTGCCTTTCGGATAGCAAATACGACAAAAAAGATAGCCCAAACTGCTAACAATCCTTGTTCAATCGATAGGGGTAAAATAGAAAATAAATGTCCCAGTAATAATAACGGAACTAAGGGAGTTAAAAGCTTGGTTTCGAGGCGGTTAAAGCAAAATGCTTCCTTGAAATAAATTCCCGTTAAAGCCGCAAAAATAAATCCCACTCCCAACAAAGAAAGGGGATGCTCATAAATAAATAGTGCCAAGGGTTGCGAACTATAAACGGCAAAAATTAAACCAGAAACTGTACCGATCGCCCAAAAAACTTGTAACAATCGGTGTAGAGCGACTAGGTAAATATGAATTAAAGCCAAACTAATGCCTAATCCCAAAGAAAATAGGGCAAATAAAACCGTTAATGTCTGGAGAACAAAAGGTGTTGGGCCTTGCCAAAGGATTAAACCAGTCCCCACCGCAAAGGCTAGGGCAGAGAGCGTCAATCATCCTCGATAGAGAACAACTTCCTGGCGATCGCGTTGGGTTAGGGTAAATTCTCCAAATTGTCCTTGATATACTGGGGAAGGGGTAGCTAAATTTGTCATAGTTTTTAATAGATATTTAAAGAAAATTATCAGGCTGTCTAAGAATGGGTTAAATGGAAAATTGTGAATTTTTATTACATTAAGAATATTTTTTTTATTACCTGTTTTACTTCAAATTAATCAACTAATTTTCAGAAATTGGTCGATAGGTCGTCATCAGGTTACCCTTAGAATTATAAACCGCTAGAGGAATTTTTGCCTGATTAGTAATCATTTGAAAGCTTTGTTCTAGGCGAGCAAGATGATTCAAAATTTTCGCTTGTTCTTTGATATTAGCATTAAGTTTAGCCTGAATTGATAAATCCCAGATTTGCTGGAGATAGGATGAAGTTAACTTAACTTTAATCATATTTTTATCGATAGAATAATTGCAGGCTTTATTCTCTTGGGAACAAATTTTTGCTAAATTATTTTTGATAAATTGTAATCGATTAGCATTTCTAAAGTTTTCTTTAGCTTTATTTAACT
>JBEIFD010000439.1:0-3799 GCA_040382535.1 Merismopediaceae cyanobacterium | reverse complement strand
GAAATATTCAAGTCTATCTACACCCCAAACTCAAAACTGACGAGTTTAAACAAGAAGCCCTATCCACAGATCGAGCTTTTCCGATGAATCTAAAAAATTATGTTCCTTACCTAGCACTCGATATTTGGCTAGACAGAATTTTAGTAAACGGACTATTCGCCCTCCTATTTAATGAGTCCCGATCATTAGGGTTTTTGGTGGATAGATGGTTAAAGATTCAGCCAGTGAATCCAGTAACCTTAATCCCTACGACAGAAAGTGAGGCGTTTGTTGCAGTCAGTGAAACTGTGATGGATCAGCAAAGACTAGGCGTTTTTTTGCTGAATAGAACCACCGAAAAAACTAATTAAACCCTGTCTGCGATCAATGTTACGGAATCTTCACACTTGTCTAGAGGGGTGAAACCCTTGCTCAATAGGCATTTTCGGCTTTTAAAAATCTTTTTTGCTGGGGGTGATAGGAAAATGATTGGGTTTGGGTAAGTTACGAATAGAAGGGTTAAACAAAGACCCGCCCAACCCAAACTATTAAAGGAATGAAGATTATTATGAATAGTAACTTTAAGTTCAAATTACTTTCTCACCTCACCGACAAGAAAGCAAATAAAGGTTTTACCTTAATTGAATTATTGGTCGTTGTTATCATCATCGGTGTTCTGGCTGCCATTGCCCTACCTAACCTTTTAGGACAAGTTGGTAAAGCACGGGTATCTGAAGGCAAGAGTACCTTGGGTGCCATCAATCGTGGTCAACAAGTTTATCGGACAGAGAATCCTGTATTTACCTCTACCTTAGATAGCCTTGACACTAAAATCGCTGCTGGTAAGTTTTACACCTTCTCAGCCACGGGCGGAAGTGAGACAGGTGTAGTTAACGCAGCCACTGCCACTAACCCAGCAGGAGATAACACGACAGACCTCGGCACCACCATCACTTATGCTCCCGCTAGTGGTGTATTTACTTTAACCAACAGTGCGGCTACTCCAGCTAAGGCTGGTGGTTGGTAACCATTGATGGAGTTGTTGCTCCGCGATAGTTGTGGGCTGGATGTTCTGGGTACTTGATGATTTTTCAAGGTTCCTTGGATAGCCAGCCTTAGTTTTTTTTGAAATTCGGACAGGGCTGGATCTTTGGGGTTATCTCAATGAAGCCTCTGAAGAGTTCAGAATATCGGCAAATAGGCGGTTGTATCGTGAGTTGTGTTTTGTCGAATTAACCAAACCCAAAAGACTGGATATTAGATCATGAATACCTTAAACCAGATCTTGAAATCAAACCACCTCTCAAAGGATAGAGGCTTCACCCTTTTGGAGCTATTGATTGTGGTGATTATCACGGGTATATTAGGGGCCATTGCTCTTCCTAATTTGTTTACCAATGTAGGTAAAGCAAGAGAAGCCGAGGCAAAACAAACATTAAGTGCGATCGCCTTTGTCCAGCAGGGTTATCATTTCGAGAATGGAGTATTTGCGGGGAGTTACCCAGAAATGGGCATTACAGTCAGTGAGATTTTCTACAATTTTAATGTGCAAGGCGCAACAGTTTCAGAAACCATCACTGACGCAATCCCAAAAAATTTTGGCAATGAACCCTATCGAGTTTATTCTATGGGACTGTATTATGATAATGGTTCTTTTTTCATGATTTTATGTCAAGCGGCAAATCCGACGGTAACAACCGAGGCTCCTAATGTGCAGACAGGAATTTGTAGTAATGGCGGTAAAGACATACGGTAAAGTAGGTTTTGGAGAAGATTATTTAAACCACATTGAAACCCGTAGTTTTGAAAATTTTCTCCAAGTTTGGGGGGCTTGGAGGGCGAAAAAGTTCTCAAACTAGACGGGGTTTGTATTAGTTAATTAGGTTTTTATGTCAATTTTTGCTTATTTTAGTCGTTCCTATTCCACTATTCTGATCAATGCTTTGATTATTGTTGGTAGCTTGGTCGGCATTGGGTATTTGCAGTCTTCAGACTTAACTCCCTCAAATAAATCCCTCACTGCCAATGACTATCAAAAGCAAGTAGAAAAAGAAAAGTCTGCATTAACAATTTTTCGACGGACTCCCTCCCTGGGATTCAGCAACGTAATAGCAGATTGGTTATATTTGCAATTTATTCAATATTTTGGCGATGGTCTAGCACGAGATCAATCTGGTTACTCTCTCTCTGGTGACTATTTTGAGCAAATTGTGGAGCGTGACCCGAATTTTAATGATGCTATCTCAAAGCTAGATGTGGCAGAATCTTTGTTTGCGGGAAATCCTCAAAAAAGTGTTGATTTGTTAGAAAAGTCTTTAGAGAAACAACCCGTTAAGTTCCAAACCTCTATTCCTTCCTATTATCTTTGGCGAGCAAAGGGCAATAACGAATTATTGTTACTGGGCGATCCACAGTCAGCTATTAGATCCTATTACCAGTCAATTTTATCAGCGAAAGCCTATGATGATGATGAAAGTCGGCGGATTATGGGGATTAGTGAGAAGTCAATAAAGTTTTTAAGAACGAATCCTGACAGTAAATTAGCCCGCATTGGATCTTGGGTAAGTGTTTTAGGAAATCGTCCCGACCCGAAAACAGTACGACGGGTTGTTAGGGAAATTGAAACTTTGGGGGGAAGAGTAACTTTTAGTGCTGATGGAGGTATTCAAATTCAGCTTCCAGAAGGAGCTAATTAACTAAATAATATTAGAGTTGTTGGGAAATAAGCTCAAAATCCTTGAAACCCTTACCTGGCAAGCTTTTGAACGACTTCTTGCTATGATCGCTGGAACCCAGACTACATAAGGCTTTGAGCCATTTTAATAGTTATATCCCAACAGGTCTATTATTTACAGCATCAAAAAAGAAATTTTCTAACGCCGCAATGCAATCTTGATCTTCAAAAATGCGGTAATTATTCATAAGTATTTGCTTTCTCAACTCATTCCGCCATTCAGCATTTAAACCTAAACGCACGGCGATTTTAATATATTCGTCTGGGGTCTGGGCGATCGTTTCTGTTACGCCTAACATTTTTAATAAACCATAGGAATGCCTTGCTCGCATAAATTCTCCAGGAAGAGTAACTACTGGCAAGCCGCAGGTAATGGCATCCTTGGTAGTAAATCCTCCCGACCAACTCAAGCAATCTAAGAAAACATCTGCTAGTTGAGTGATCATACTAAAATCTTTTTTATTTAATCGAGGTTGAAACCAACAATATTGCTCGGAGTCCAAATTAAATTGGGCAAAGGAATCTTTGAGGCGTTGTTTAAACATATTGGTTACGATGTCATCGTGGTCAGATTCAATAAATATAAATTGGAAGTCCCGACTGTGTTGGGCAATAGAAGGGAAAATATAGTCATGTTGCGGCAAATATTTAAACAAACTTTGACAACACCAATAAACAATTGCATCTTCTCGTATCCCAAAGTCTGAACGTTGTTTATCCATCGGTGATAGTTCAGTTTGATTAATGGGAAAAGCAAGATTAGGAAGACGAACCAGAGTTTCAGAATAATGCTCATCACCATTAGGCGGTTCCATGAGGTCACTAGATAAAAAATAATCAATACTCGCACTGCCAGAGGTCACTGGATGGGCCCAGGTGGTGCATTGAATGGGGGCTAAACGGAGACAAGACAGGGGCGTTACCCTTGCTGAAACAGCGATTTCTGGCATAATCAGAATATCGAGTTGGTCTGAGGAAATTTTTTCGCAAAGATCCACGAGATTATCATCTTTCCCTAAGTACCATATCTGGTGGCTATAGGTCTTGAATTGGTCGCGGGTTTTGTCGGGTTGATTGGGATCAATT
>JBEIFD010000438.1:0-3803 GCA_040382535.1 Merismopediaceae cyanobacterium | reverse complement strand
TCTACCATTTGCTTAAATGTCCTTTTTTGAACCCCTGTCAGTCTTTTGAATCGATTTGCTGATAGTTTTCTTGCCTTACTATATTCCATAGTTAAATTACGATGAGTGATTTTAGCTTCCACTTTCACCATAGCATTTTCTGTTTTTATACGGTAAATTCATGTCACTGTCTCTATGAAACGTATTTTAGTCAACCCTTCATTATAACATATAATATTTATGCAAGAGGTCTATTGGCTAGGAATAGTTGGCTGAAAAGAAATATTAGGCGATGAATAATTAGAGAATCTGACCTGCTCTCTGGATTCATTTTGAGTATTGTAAGACAAGATTGCTCCACCATAGATAGCTTCAGCTTGTTTTACAGGCATTCCTGCCCCAACTTCTTCAGCAGTAAGATAATGAGGATTATCAGTCAGTAATAGCTCAATTGGATCAGAATCGGAAAAGTTTGTTCCGCTAGGATACAGAATGTAATACTGCACCATTCCAGATTGATAAACAGCGATCGCATCAAAATCAACGATAAAAGGAGACACAGCTTGAAATTTTGTATCAGTCCCCAATTTCCGCTTTAATTGCTTTAAGGTCATTCCCAATCGAGCAGAGCCAATTCCCTTTACTGAAATCAGAAAATCATTAGAGATAGGTGGCTTGCTTTTTTTTAGTGTTGGAGATGATGCTTCTATCGTTTGGGGAGTTACCGAAGCGGGAGAAGATTTAGTTTTTATGGATTCCACAGTATTTCCCCAACAACCTATCAATGTTATTGGCAGAATTAAGAATAACCATGAGTTTTTCATGAACCTAAACTCACTCCGCTTCGATAACTTATCTAACTAAAAACCCTCTTGTTGATTATTTATTGATTTATAATCCTAGTGCAGTACGTGTTTGAGGCCCAACTATCCCATCAATTCCTTCTGCCGAAAATCCAGAAGCACGTTGAAAGGCTATAACCGCAGTCTGGGTATTTTCTCCAAAATCTCCATCAATAGCTCCTGGATTAAAACCCTTACGAAGCAATTGTTGTTGTAGCTTGATGACTGCTGGGCCAGACGAGCCTAAGCGAAGATTAACAGATGGAGATTCATTTTCCACTTCTTCAGAAGTGATTCTTTGCCCTAATTTATTGGCAACATCCTTTCGTAAGCGTGGTAGTTGACTATAAAGCCAATCACCAGGACATTGGGTATTACTAAAATCTCTGTGTCCTTTTATATTTTGAGGGCTAATTTCGCAGGAATCGCATAAAGAAGCACATAATTCAACTAAACTTTCCCATTGTTTTTGAACCATTGGAAAGGTCATAAAGTTACCTTCATTTTCAATTCCAGGGGATTGATTTCCATTAGCCAATTTCCCTGAATCTTGAGCTGCGTGAGCAGACTGAATACATTCTCCTCTTTTTGCCGCATCCAAAGAACCGTGACGACCTTCTAAAACAATTCCACCAGTCGTATTTAGAAAGTTATGTCCTGAATCCGACCATCCATTGTCATTCATGTGGCCGCTTTGAATATTTTTTGCCAAGCGAATCCCTCCCTGAAGTGTTCCTTGGGATGAATCATTGGGAGGATTTTGGTTTGTTGTATGGTGAACAATAACATAACGGGGAAAAGTCTTTCGGAAAGGAAATGTGCCTGATTTAGGAGGTTTAGCCCCCCATTCGGCTGTCGTGATAACTTTTGCAGTAAATGGCATGGTTAAATAACTCCTAATTGAATAAACCCTTTAAGCAGGTGGGCTGTTAGGTGTGGAACAGGCTTCTAGCCTGTGAACAGGCAGGATGCCCGTCCCACGTTTTATCTTTAATTACAACCAGCGACTTAAGTGATGGCATTAAAGTAATCTTGGGCAATATCTCGAATATCAGCAGCCCGATCTCGACCATTTACAATTCTTCGGGCCCCAAGGAAATCCCGACGGCTACCAACAATGAAATCACTAAGTCCTAGACCGGTGAAGCTACCGTCTCGCATTCCTCGTACTAAGATAATAGCTGCGATTTCAGGCACAGCCGCTTTTTCAGGGTTGCCGACTAGGTCAATCCCTAGTCTTTGACCCCATTTGCTATAGTTGCGGCGACCTGTAATTTGAACGAAACCTCGTCCCTTAAAACGTCGTCCATCACCTGGAGAACAGTTTCCTAAATCACTGCAACGACCTTCATACGCTGACCCACTGGCTATTTCCATCATAAAACGTCCGAAGAGGGATTCGTGTTGAGCCGTCGCAAAAACATAGGCAATTTGACCTTTGTCCGAAACACCGTCACGCAAACATTGATTCAAAACAAGGGGAAGATTTTTTTTTGCAAAGGGACGAATCGTCGATGGTACTCCAACTTCATTTAAGATTTGGTCAACTGAGGGGAAACCACTAGGCATATCGTGGCTAGAACCCTTCCGATCCACCATTGTAATTTCAGTGGGATTGACCTTCATCAACTCTGCCCATGTATTACGATCAACTACGCCTGTTACTGGCAATCCTTGGGGAACAAATTTGCTTCTTTCAGGATCGTTAGGGCGCATTCGTTGAAATTGTTCGACTGCGGATTGAGTCACGGAGCCAAAGAGTCCATCAACTTTTGCATCTTTTGGAAGAACTCCCCAATCCCTTAAATATCGCTGTAATATTTCAACTTCATCAATAAGATGAGGGGTATCAATAATACCGTCATTGAGTTTTAACTCCACTCTTTCAATTGCCATCGTTGTTAGTCTCCAGATAATTAATTTGCTGATGATTGTTGTGTAGATTAGCTAATTCCGAGGGAACGACGAGTTTGACGACCAACTATGCCATCTACGCCCAAACTTTCTCGACGTTGAAAAGTTTCGACTGCTAGTTTCGTAGCTGGATCGTAAATACTGTTAACTTGATCAACGTCCAATAATTTGAGTCCTACCAATGCCTGTTGGACTTTTCGTACATCTTCGCCTTCCATAGGAGGGGTGGTCAGCTTTAAGTTTCTGGATTGTGAAAATCCATTGGCGGGAGAACGATTGAGACGTGCAGCCGTTTCTTGGCCATAGTCACCATCAGTATCAATCTGATCATTGGGATTATTTTTATTCCAGAGAATCTGAAATGCTTTAACTCCAATATCCCCGATGTCATTTCTGACCCCACCTCTTTCAAAGTCAAAATGAACCTTATCATTTGACTCATCCCCAAACCAGTCCCAGCCTTCCGCTTCTAATGCTGTTCGCCAGGCTGCAAAATCAGTAGTATCAATGGCAGTTCCATCTTCGTGATTACTACGTCCAGGTTTTGCGGCAATAGAAATTCCACAGGAACCTTGCCAACTGAATAGAAGATGCTGTTGAACAACTGTGCGATAAGCAGAAGTCAGTCGAAGAGTTACACCCCTGCGATTAATCGCGCGTTTTAAGGCTTCTTTTGCCTTGGGTTGTAAGTATAAGTTAACGGTATCATCATTTCCAGATATATCTAGATCATCTATTGAAACTAGAACGTTGGGAATGATCAGATTAATTTCATCGATAATTTGTTCACTTAAGCCTTTAACAGGGGCGGTACTACAACCGCGTGCCCTGATTATTTCACTAACTGTAGCCATGAATTGTCTCCTGTGAGTAAATGCTCAAAATTTTTAGATATCATGAGAATACGGGTTAATTCTTGAATTGTAAATAGGAAAAAGTCGGAAAAAGTCTGTTCTTGAGTCAGAAAAAAGTCGGAAAAAGTCGGAAAAAGTCGGAAAAAGTCGGAAAAAGTCGGAAAAAGTCGGAAAAAGTCGGAAAAAGTCGGAAAAAGTCGGGTATCAAATTTTT
>JBEIFD010000437.1:0-3809 GCA_040382535.1 Merismopediaceae cyanobacterium | reverse complement strand
GTCCCATTATTTTACTGTAGTCCTTATATGGTAATAGTTTTAGGCATTTAGTGTAGGGTGTTAGTTCGTTATCCCTCGTCAAGGTCGGTAGTGGTCGGGTTTGGGGTGTGATTGTTTGGGGACTAAGATATTCTTTTTTTCATGGAAAAATCAATATCCGTGAGCCGGAGAGATGAGATGACTTCGAGTTTTTGGGTTGAGGGGGCGATCGCCAGTTTTGGAACTTTCAGAATAGGGTTACAAGGATTTAGTTTTTATCCATCCAGATAGACGGAACTCTACCAGTTGTTATCTGTCTATCCAGTCAGACGTTTAAATGGTTAGCTGTTTATGATTTTAACAGTCACGGCTTTTAAGGGTGGAGTCGGAAAGACCACAACGGCGATTCACTTGGCGGCCTATCTCAATCAGAAAGCTCCCACGATTTTGATTGATGGGGACTTGAATCGTTCGGCTATGCTTTGGGCTTCTCATAGAAAATTATCTTTTCCAGTGGTAGATGAGAGAGAGGGATTAAAAGCATCCCGTCAATATGATCACATTGTTATTGATACCCCCGCACGGCCAGAAGTGGAAGAAATTAAAAGTCTTTCAAGAGGTTGTGATTTATTGCTATTACCGACAACGCCCGATGTTTTGGCAATGGGAGCTTTAAACGCTAACATTCAGACGCTTAAACAGCTAGACGTTCAAAACTTTAAGATTTTAATCACCATCGTTCCCCCGCGCCCTTCAACCGTAGGCAGTGAAGCGAAGTCTTATTTAGAAAGATCGGGTTTACCTGTTTTGACAAATATGATCACTCGGCTGGCGGTTTATCCAAAAGCGGCTCTAGAGGGGGTGATTGTCTCTGAGGTGAAGGGCGATCGCTATTCAGGAATTGCTTGGCATGATTACAAAGCGGTTGGAGGTGAAATCAATGGCTAAGGAAAAAAATCGGTTTGCGGGGTTTGAAGCTCTTAAGAGTGAATCAGTGGAAACATCCCCCGTTGACCAGGGCAAAGTTGGCAAAAGTAAGGACTCGAATTATAAAAAGGTGACGCTCTATCTAACTAAAGACCTTCATTTCAAACTGCGATCGCATTCTTTGGCAACGGAAGAAGATATGTCAGATTTAGTGGAACAGGTGATGACGGATTATTTTAAGCAATTAGACGGTTAAACGTTTAGACGGTTAATTGTCTAGAGATTAAAGTCTCTGTAGGCTTGAATCTAGTGATTGAAGTTTGGAGAAATTTGACAGGCTGGAAAAAATATTATCAAATCAATAGTTATATTGACCCAATATCTGGGAATCTTAAGGGAATAGAAATATTCAGAAATAAAAAACTGAATTTATGACACCAGAAGAACAAGCAAGACAAGTCATTGATCAACAGTTGGCTGAGGCTGGCTGGGTCATTCAGGACTATTCCCAGCTAAATCTAGGCGCAGGAATTGGAATTGCGGTTAGAGAGTACCCTCTGACGAAGGGTAGTGCTGATTATTTACTTTTTATCAATCGTAAAGTAGCAGGAGTCCTTGAGGCAAAACCCGTAGGTTTTACTTTGGGTGGGGTATCTGTCCAATCAGATAAATATTTATTTGGTTTACCTAAGCAACTTCCCTGTCATCAGAAGCCTTTACCCTTTGCCTACGAAAGCACAGGAGTTGAGACTTTTTTTCGAGACGTTCGTGATCCCAATTATCGTTCCCGTCGTGTTTTTGCCTTTCATAAACCTGAAACCTTACTGGAGTGGTTAGGTCACTCTCAGACCCTTAGAGGGCGATTACAGAATTTACCTGTAGTAGAAACGGAAGATTTACGGGATTGTCAGAAGGAAGCGATCGCGGGTTTATTCGATTCCCTGAAAAGAAATGATCCACGAGCCTTAATTCAGATGGCCACAGGAGTTGGCAAAACCTATACAGCAGTGAGTTTTATCTATTGGCTGATCAAAGTCGCAAAGGTAAAAAGAGTGCTGTTTTTAGTAGATCGAAAAAATTTAGGGGAACAAACGGAAAAGGAATTTCAACAGTATGTCACCCCTGACGATGGGCGAAAATTTACCGAGCTTTATAATGTTCAGTTACTTTCCTCTAATGTCTTAGACCCTGTGAGCAAGGTCTGTATTACGACAATTCAGCGTTTTTATTCCATGCTCAAAGGGGAAACTGAATTTGAAGCAGAGAAGGAAAATGAATCTTTTTTTGAAAATCCCCCAGAAGATAAAAATCCTAAAAATGTAGTTTATAACTCTGGCATTCCTATCGAGTATTTTGATTTTATTATTACCGATGAATGTCATCGCTCTATCTATAGCCTTTGGCGACAGGTTTTAGAATATTTTGATGCGTTCATTATTGGTTTAACAGCGACTCCTTCAAAACAAACTTTTGGCTTTTTTAATAGTAATTTAGTCATGGAATATAACCATGAAAGAGCCGTTGCGGATGGGGTCAATGTTTCCTTTGAAGTCTATCGGATTCGTACCGATATTACAGGAAAAGGAGGTATGATTGAGGCTGGTTTTATGGTAGATAAACGCGATCGCCAGTCTCGTAAGGTTCGATTAGAGCAATTAGATGAAGATTTAACCTATAGCACTAAAGATATTGACCGCACTGTGGTTATACCCAGCCAAATTAGAACAGTGATTCGCACCTTCCGAGATAAACTATTTACTGAAATTTTCCCTAATCGTACAGTAGTTCCTAAAACTTTAGTCTTCGCTAAAGATGATAGCCATGCAGAGGATATTGTGCATATCATTCGGGAAGTATTTGGTGAAGGTAATGAGTTTTGTCAGAAAATCACCTATCGCACTACGGGTCAAAAAACAGAGGATTTAATCCAAAGTTTTCGGAACTCTTATTATCCACGCATTGCTGTCACCGTAGATATGATTTCTACAGGGGTAGATATTAAACCTTTAGAATGTTTAGTTTTTATGCGAGATGTTAAATCCTCAATTTATTTTGAGCAGATGAAAGGAAGGGGAACCCGTGTTATTAGTCCTACAGATTTTAAGTCCGTAACCAATGAGCCAAATGTCCCAGTTAAAGAACAATTTATTATTGTGGATGCGGTGGGAGTTTGTAAGTCGAGTAAAACCGATACCCAACCCTTAGAACGTAAACGCACGGTTCCTTTTGAAAAGTTGCTTAAGGCGATCGCCTCTGGACAGACAGATGAAGATACAGTCTGTTCCTTAGCGGGTCGGTTAGCACGGTTAGATCAGCGTTTAAGTGCGGAAGGTCAGGCTCAAATTAAAGCCGTTACAGAGGGAAAATCACTTCAATCCATTACCAATAAAATGTTAGAGGCGTTTAACCCCGATAAACAGGAATCTTGGGCGATCGCCGAATTTAAGACCCTTAATCCGACTCCTGAGCAACTGACAACCGCTAAGGAAGTATTAGTTAATCAAGGCTGTGAACCCTTTGATAATCCTGATTTTCGAGAATTATTGATTAGGTTAAAATCCGATACAGAGCAAATCATTGACACTATTAGTCAAGATATTCTCTTGGAAGCGGGGTTTATTGAAATTACCCAAAATCAGGATAAAGCCCAAGAAACCGTAGAAACTTTTCGCCAATTCATAAGAAAAGGATGGGAGTTTGGAAACTCAGCGTCTTTAGACCGGAGCGTAAAAACGACTCAGGGGAATAAATTCCCCTTGCGCTATAATTTAGGTGTGAGTAGGAACAACTATCTACGCATTGAACCCTCCTAGTGTGGTGTAATCACAGATAATCGAGTAAGCCTATCCGGTCGGCGCGTGCAGCTCGATCGATCTGCGCTGCAGCTCGGCGGGTCACTAGGC
>JBEIFD010000436.1:0-3814 GCA_040382535.1 Merismopediaceae cyanobacterium | reverse complement strand
GATCAAAATCACCCCTGTTTCGACGGTGCAGACCTCACTCGACTCCCTAGCTTAGTCTCAGGAGAAGCCAGCGAAAACGGTTCCATGTCCGCTCACGGAACCCATGTGGCTAGTATTATCTTCGGTCAACCCGACTCCCCCGTTGAAGGCATCGCACCCCATTGTCGGGGCTTAATAATTCCCGTATTTGCCGACGATCGCCTGCGATTATCTCAACTCGATTTAGCGAGAGCCATTGAACAGGCTGTTAACGCGGGAGCCAATATTATCAACATTAGTGCAGGACAATTAACCGATGAAGGCGAAGCCGATACTTGGTTAGAAAAATCTGTACAACTCTGTAAAGAAAATAATGTTTTACTAATAGCTGCGACAGGCAATGATGGCTGTGAATGCTTGCACGTTCCCGCCTCCTTACCCACCGTTTTAGCAGTGGGAGCAATGGACAATGAGGGTAGGCCAGTTAATTTTAGTAACTGGGGAGATGCTTACCAAAAGCAAGGCATTCTTGCTCCTGGAAAAGATATTTTAGGAGCCAAGCCTGGTGGCGAAACCACTCGCTTAAGTGGAACCAGTTTTGCTACTCCCATTGTCAGTGGAGTTGCCGCTTTATTATTGAGCTTACAACTCAAAAGAGGAGAAGAACCCGATCCTCAAAAGGTGAAAACTGCCCTCCTAGCAACCGCGACTCCTTGTAATCCCAAAGACACCGACAATCAAAGTCGCTGTTTAATGGGGAAATTAAATATCCCTGATGCTATAGAATTTTTATTAGGAGAAACCATGTCCAAAGAATTAGATTTAGAAACAGTGGAAGCCTCTGGTTGTGGTTGTGGCGGCAATCCAGAGGATACCGTCCTCGATAAACCACTAGAAACCACCGAACTTAAATTACCTAAAGTGGCTCTTAGTCAAACAGAAATTGCGATCGCTCCCTCTTCCATTTCCCCCGTTAACAGTCAACCTAATCCCGTTAATACCATGTCCAATTCCACTAATTTTGTGACCGCCAGCGAAGCCCCTAGCGAACTAGAAGGCAAAAATTTAGCCTATGCCCTGGGTGTTTTAGGCTATGATTTCGGTTCTGAAGCTCGTCGTGATTCCTTTAAACAATTAATGCCAGGAGTTAGTGTTGAAGGAACCATGATTCCCGCCAATCCCTACGATGCCCGTCAGATGGTGGATTATTTAGGAGAAAATTTACCCGAAGCTAAGGCTTTAATTTGGACATTAAATTTAGAACTGACTCCTATCTATGCGATCGAACCCGTTGGCGGTTTTTCCCGTGATGTTTATGAAGTATTACAGGAACTTTTAGACGGTCAAATTCAATCAGAAATTGATCCGAATTTTGTACAGCGTGTGAGTATTCCTGGGGTTTTAACAGGCCGTAGTGTTAAGCTTTTCTCTGGTCAAGTAGTTCCTGTTATTGAAATTAATAATACACGCGGTTTATACGGTTGGAAAGTTAATACTCTCGTTACTGCGGCGATCGCTTCTGTACAGGAACGGGCTAATGATGCAGAAGAAGAAGCCATCCGTCGCACCTTAAGCAGTTTCTTGAATCGCATTTATTATGATTTACGCAATTTAGGTACAACTTCCCAGGATCGAGCCTTAAATTTTGCTTCGACTAATGCGTTTCAGGCCGCTTCTACCTTTGGTCAAGCAGTGGGTGCGGGTTATGAATTAGATAGTATTGATGTGGAGAAAAGTCCTTTCGGTCGTTTAGACAGCGATTGTTGGGATGTTAAACTGAAATTCTTTGATCCCGAAAATAGTCGTCGTGCGAAAAAGATTTATCGCTTTACTATTGATGTGAGCGATACGATTCCTGTTACCTTGGGAGAAGTTCGTTCTTGGTCTAGTGCTTACTAAAAAATCCTCTCTAACTACCCCTTTTTTTAAGAAGGGAAATTGCAAACTATGAGATTACCAAATTTATCTCCGCCTGTTAAAAGACCTGATGTGATTTATCCCCATCGCTCAGTTGACGTGATTCACGGTACGGTGGATGATTTGCTGAGTATTCGTATGGAGTTATTGAATGGTGCGAATTACAATGATCCTGCGGCTTTTGTTAATCGCAGTTATCAGCAACTTAAATCTTCGGGTTGTCGTTGTGCTTTTTAGGGTTTGATTCCACCTGACTCATCTCAAAAAACGACTGTTTACACACAAGTCTTGGGTTTTCTTTTTAACCTTAACTAGCCCCCTAAATTCCCCAATACTGGGGGACTTTAAGCCTCGTAAATAAATGAATAGGAGTTATTTTTGATTATGACTACCGAGAAAAAAACAGAAACTACGCCTAAAACCAGTGGCGATCTCTCTCCAAAGAAAAAACTTGTGAAATATGAATTCAAGCAGGATACTTCGACAACGGGACTTTCCGATTATGGCTTCTGGTATCAACAGGTCAAGGAAGAACGAGCTAAACAGCCAGCACAAGACCCGCCCTATCGTCGTGGTCGCATTTGGTAGCTACAACATCAAAGAAAATTTGGGGCGATCGCAGTTTTCTGTTTGGAGAGAGCGATCGCCTTTGAGTTAAAGAGCGATTGTGTTTAACACTTTATTTAACAACATAAGACAACAATTCTGCTTCCACAAAATTCTCTATTTCTATTATGCCTGATCTGATTACCATACCTGGAATTCCTGAACTTTGGAACATTACCCAAGGCGATTCCCGTATTAAAATTGCCATTTTGGATGGAGCCGCCGACCTAGACCGCGCTTGCTTCCGAGGCGCAAAAATTAGCCAATTTAAACCCTACTGGGCCGAAGATGTTGAACTGAATGATGAGTATTATCATTACTTAAAATTATCTACCGATTTTAACCAAGCACAAAAGGCGAAAAAAGAGCAAGACCCCGACCACGATAAAGAAGAAGCCAAAAAAGAAAGTGAAGCTTTTTTTAAAGATTTCCCTGAAGACATTAAAAGACGCATTGATTTATCTAGTCATGCCACCCATATTGCCAGCACAATCTTAGGACAACATGGCTCTCCTGTCCCTGGCATTGCCCCTAACTGTACAGCGATTAATATTCCGATTTCCTTCGCTGGAGATGATTTTATTTCCTTTGTTAACCTCACCCATGCGATTAACGAAGCCTTAAAAGCAGAGGTTAATATTATTCATATAGCGGCTTGTCATCCCACTCAGTCGGGTATGGCTCAAGACATCTTTGCCCGTGCCGTTAAACAATGCCAGGATAGTAATATTTTAATTGTCGCGCCTGGCGGTAATGATAAAGGTGAATGTTGGTGTATTCCTTCGATTTTGCCCGATGTTTTAACCGTAGGAGCAATGCGCGATGATGGTCAACCCTTTAAGTTTAGTAATTACGGGGGTGACTATCAATATAAAGGGGTGATGGCTAACGGAGAAAATATTTTAGGCGCGAACCCAGGAACCGATGTGCCAGTAAGAGAAAAAGGAACCAGTTGCGCGGCTCCGATTGTGACAGGAATTTCGGCTTTATTCATGAGTTTACAATTACAACGAGGCGAAAAGCCCAATGCTGAAAAAGTCCGTCAAGCGATTTTAAAGAGTGCTATTCCCTGCGATCCCCAAGAAGTTGAAGAACCCGAACGTTGTTTATTAGGAAAATTCAATATTCCAGGAGCTTACCAATTATTAACAGGCGAAAAATTAACGACAATTAACTTATCGGAAGAAAAAGCTTCTAGTCGTGTTGGCGTGGAGGTAAGCAGTATTTCTGAGGGCATTACGGCCAGTGCGGCTTCTAAACGGGTTTATGTTTTGGGGACAATTGGTTACGACTTCGGTAGTGAGGCTCGACG
>JBEIFD010000435.1:0-3818 GCA_040382535.1 Merismopediaceae cyanobacterium | reverse complement strand
GTCCCCACAATGAAGATTATTTTGGTTTAGCCACTCAGATCCAAACGAAAGAAGATAATCAGGGTAAAACCGTCCATGCCAAGGGGCTTTACGTGGTTTGTGATGGGATGGGAGGTCACGCCGCAGGAGAAGTGGCAAGTCAGTTAGCTGTTAGTACCCTCCAGAAATATTTTGGTCAGCACTGGACAGATCAGCTTCCCGATGCGTCGATGATTACCGAAGCCATTATGCTTGCCAATCAAACGATTTTTGATATTAATCAAGGCAATGCCAGTGCAGGTAGTGGTCGTATGGGGACAACTTTAATTATGGCCCTTGTCCAAGATACAAAAATTGCGATCGCTCACGTCGGGGATAGTCGCATTTATCAAGTCACCCGTCGGGGCGGATTGGAGCAATTAACAGTCGATCATGAAGTCGGCCAACAAGCCATTCAAAATGGCCTTGACCCAGATATTGCTTACTCCCGACCTGATGCCTATCAGTTAACCCAAGCCCTGGGGCCTCATGGAAGTAATTTTATTCAGCCTGATGTTCGTTTTTTGGATATTCAAGAAGACACCCTTTTGTTACTCTGTTCCGACGGTATTTCTGACAATAATTTAATCGAAGAGAATTGGGAACATAAGCTCCTGCCCCTGATCAGTTCCAGTCAAAGTATCGATCGCGGTATGAATAAATTAATGGAATTTGCCAATGAACATAACGGTCACGATAACCTGACGGGAGTTTTGGTTCGGCTGAAAGTTCGTCCCCAAATCCAAGTGAATGATTGGTAAGGCTATTTCCTACAAACTTAATAGCATGAAGTCCCCCAGAATTGGGGGATTTAGGGGGCTGGATCACGGTACTTTATTTGCTGGAAATATCCTAATCTAATACCGAATACGGGGATCGATATAGGCATTGATAATGTCAATTAACATACTGGCTATCACCACAATGACCCCAAAAAAAATCATTAACCCTTGAACGGTGGGATAGTCGCGCAACGAAATGGCTTCGTATAGACGGTTGCCTAAACCTGGCCAGGAAAAGGTCACTTCAGTGAGAACGGCTCCTCCTAACAAAGAAGCAAAGGTTAATCCCAACACCGTAATCACAGGAATCAGGGCATTTTTGAGGGCATGGGCAAACAAAATTTGTCTTTCCCCTACGCCTCTTGCCCTGGCGGCTTCTACATAATCGGCTTGGAGAGTTTGTTTTAAATTCACCCTGACCATGCGTTCAAAAATTCCACTCAACAAAATCCCCAGGGTCAGACAAGGTAGGGCTAAATAATGGATAGAGGTTAATAGTTGGCTCAGATTGCCGCCCAAAATGCTGTCAATGGTATAAATTCCCGTTAAGCCCTGGGGCGCGGTTTGATTGAGCGGGAAACGGGTTCCGAGGGGAAATAATCCTAACTGGACAGATAACACTAATTGCAATAACATCCCCACCCAAAAAATCGGTAAGGAGTAGGTGATAATGCCAAATAATCTTCCTCCCACATCGATAGACGTGCCTGGACGGGAAGCCGCTACCATTCCCAAGGTCACTCCCACCGCGATCGCAACCACCATACTATAAAACGTTAATTCCACCGTTGCGGGAAAATGTCGTTGAATAATTTCCCAGACGCTCGTGCCTTTACTGGTGATGGAATTGCCGAGATTTAGATGTAATAAATTGCCCAAATAATCAAAATATTGCGCCAATAAAGACTTATTTAAACCTAATTGCTCTCTCATCACTGCTTTGGCGGCTTCTGGAGCGCGATTGCCCAAAATAGCATCAACGGGATCACCAGGCGTTGCCCGTAACAAGAGGAAAACCACCGTTACAATTGTCCAGATCATCAAGGGAGCGAGTAAAAGACGGGCAGAGATATAGTATTGGAGAGCTTTGGCGCGAGACATAGATTAAATGAATGAATTAAAGAAATTATCTCAAAAAAAAGACAATAATTGTTAGAAAAGCATTCTATCAGATTTATTCGGGACTATCAGGATCAATATTGAAACCATCAATATCAGGATCATGATCGGGATTCATGGGATCAGTCCCAATTCCTAGCTCTTTTTTGCTGGCTTTCAGGGATTTCCACAGAGCTTTGATTTTTTTGTAGGCATCCTTCGTATCAATTTTTCCCGCCGTTTCTAGGTTGCAAATATAGCTAACTTTTTGGGCAAATTCCTGTAGATTCGCATTAAATACCAGATTTTCTGGTTTAACCTTCCCATGATAGGGGCTACGAGGATG
The DNA here is from genome assembly GCA_040382535.1 of Merismopediaceae cyanobacterium. Taxonomy (GTDB): domain Bacteria; phylum Cyanobacteriota; class Cyanobacteriia; order Cyanobacteriales; family Microcystaceae; genus Snowella. The sequence goes on along the minus strand of JBEIFD010000435.1, from coordinate 1,574 downwards.
GAGAAAATTATCTATTTCTTGATTCGGTGACATGATATCTCCCCGTTTAAATTTAATAAACTCTATTCTATGGTAATCAGTTTCTTTGAGTTGATAGAATTATCGAATTTTTCCACTCTCAGACTAAAATTGACAATATTCTTATTTAAAATCCCCATGAATTGGACAGATTGGACATTAAAAGAAAAAATTGGTCAACTGATCGTCGTCAGAGCGTCGGGTTTTTGCTTTGATCACCAGATTCGTTATCCTCTGTGGGAAGCTCCTCAAAAACAATTAAAGCCTTGGTTGGAAAAATTGAATTTAGGCGGTGTTATTTTATTGGGGGGAAGTGCGGTAGAACTTTCGGTTAGAACCCAGCAATTACAGACCTGGGCAAACAATCCCTTGCTGATTTGTGCGGATATTGAGGAAGGCGTGGGGCAACGATTTTCGGGGGCAACCTGGTTTGTGCCACCGATGGCCTTGGGCGCGATCGCAAAAGAAGATTTAACCTTAGCCCAACGTTACGCGACAGAAATGGGAGAAATTACAGCCAAAGAAGCGATCGCCATAGGCATTAACTGGGTTTTGGCTCCCATCGCCGATGTGAATAATAATCCTGAAAATCCTGTTATTAATATTCGTGCCTTTGGAGAAACCCCAGAAATTGTCGGAGCTTTAGTTAAAAGTTTTATTGAGGGCGCGAAAAAATATCCTGTTCTCACTACCGCTAAACATTTTCCAGGCCACGGTGACACCGCAACGGATTCTCATCTCCATTTACCCATTATTCCCCATGATCTTGAAAGACTGGAAAATATTGAACTTCTTCCCTTTCGATCGGCGATCGCGGCGGGGGTAGATACCGTGATGACTGCCCATATTCGCATTCCTGCTTGGGATCAAGAAAATCCAGCGACCCTTTCTCAGAAAATTTTAACCGAACAATTGCGGCAAAAAATGGGATTTGAGGGGTTAATCGTCACCGATGCTCTAATTATGGGCGGCATAACCCAAGAAGCAACCCCAGAAGAAGTGGTAGTCCGTGCTTTAGTCGCAGGAGCCGATATTTTATTAATGCCTGCCGATCCAGAGCAAACCATTGAAGCCGTTTATCAAGCCGTGCGATCGGGGCGATTAACAGAGGACAGAATTGAGCAATCCGTCGAAAAAATTTGGCAGACGAAAGAAAAATTGGGATTATTTAACCAAGCTGTCCCAAACTTAAACCTAGAAAAGTTAAGTACGGAAAGTGCAAGGCAATCCGTTCGAGCGATGGTGAAAAAATCTCTCAGAAAAGGGGGAAATTTACCGCTAAAAATTGAGAATCACCAACCCCAGAAAAATTTAATCATTGTCAATGATTTGCTCAATTGTGACTTTTTAGACCGAGCCTGTCCGAGTGTTCTGATTCCTAAAGGTTATGGCTATGAAGTTGAAGTAAGAGATCAAAGTTTATTAGATCCTGAAGTGATTAAAAATTCATCACTTGTATTACAGGTTTTTATTCGGGGAAATCCTTTTCGGGGAACTGCGGGTTTAACTCCAAAATCCCAATCTTTTTATCAAAAACTCTTCAAAAATAATCAAAT
>JBEIFD010000434.1:0-3819 GCA_040382535.1 Merismopediaceae cyanobacterium | reverse complement strand
CTCCAACTAATTTCAACACCAAGTTTTTGACGCTGACTGGAGTTTTATCCCAATCATTTTCGTCAATTTCGCCTGTCTCTAGTAGGTGTTTTTCTTCCATGACTTTTAGATTATCAGATTTTGTCCCTCTGAACGATTACAATGGATCGGCGATCGCAGGCTAAGATAATGTGTTAAATTAGTGATGCACGAGTCGAACTTGGGAATAAAAATGGAAATCACCCTCAATCTCAGTGACGAACAATGGCAAAAAATGACCTTTATCCAACAGAATAGTTCAGAAAATATTCTAGCTCTACTAGAAATCACTATCAATCAAAAATACGAAAAACTTCAGGTAGCTGATCCTGATCCCATCAAAGGATGGCAAGAAAGTGGCTTTATTGGCTGCGGAAAAAGTGATGCTGACCTTTCAACTAATTATAAAAAAATATTGAAAGAATCCTGGTCTGAAAAACATGATTATAGTTGACACAGGCTTTTGGTTAGCTCTTGCAAACCGAGACGATAAACATCACACAAAAGCGAAACAGGTAATGCAAAATCTTAGAGAACCACTAATTACAACCTGGTTTGTTTTTACAGAAACCTGTTATCTCCTACTAACCCGTTTGGGTAATCATTCTCAAGTATTATTTATTCAAAATTTTTTAGCAGGTAGATTTGAAGTTTTTGAATTAAAAACTCATCAAATGAGAAGAGTTCAAGGGCTTTTAGAACGTTATGATGATCTGCCGATGGACTTAGCCGATGCTTCCTTAGTTGTCTTAGCTGAATATCTAGGTCATGGGCGTATTTTAACCTGTGATCGCCGAGATTTTTTAACTTATCGCTGGAATAATACCCATACCTTTGAAAATTTATTTTTAGATTAAAGCTCTTCGTGAATTTCTAATTAAAGTAGGAGTAGATTAATGCAATACAAAGGCTATGAAGCTGTGATTGAATACGATGAAAGCGATCGCTTATTTTTTGGTCGTGTCATCAACATAGAAGATATTATCGTTTTTGATGGTCTTTCCGTTGATGAACTAGAACAGGCTTTTAAAACCACCATTGAACAATATTTAATGGATTGTCAAACCCTCAATCAAATTCCTAATTAACCGAGCTATTCCTTATCTTCTCATTAGCTCAACATTAAAAAGCGATCACCTTTATTCGGTTTGCGACGAAATATCCTAATCTGCATTTTCTAATTTTTAGTTTGTAAACGTTGAACTAATTTCTCAAATAATTGTCAATCATCCTCATCCGCGATCGCGTCCCAAACTTCTTCAATCAAAGGTCGTAACAAAGCCGTTTTAGGATTAGCACTTTTTAGGCAATCGCGTCTAATTTATTAATGGCTCAGAGCGAATAAATGGGCTAAATCCTGAAAGCGTTCTAGGGTAGTTTCCTCCCAGATTGCTTGGATTTCGGCACGATGGATACAGAGCAGTCCCCAGAGTTTTTCTTTAATCAAAATGGGAACTACCATAATGGACTTTGTTTGTAAACGGGTAAAGGTTTCTTGTTGGGCAGTCGAAAGTTTAATTTGCTCAAGGTCAGCGATCGCGATAGTTTTTCCCTGTTGATATTGCTCTAAATAAATACTTTCTAATCCCAGATCAGATAAGGAAGAATCTTTTACCGATGAATAACCAGACGCGATCGCTTCTAAATATTGTTGATTTTTGAATTGATAAAGTAATATTCGTTCAACTTGGAAAAATTGCTGACACTGATTCAACAAAGAACTTAAACTTTCCCAGACCAACCCCGAAACCGATAATTGAGCCAAAATATCCCGAAAAAATATCTCCCAATTTTTTTGTTGCTCTGCTTGTTTCGGGACGTGGGACGATGCCAATAAATAACGAACTCGTTGCCGCAAAACTGACCAATGAATCGGTTTGGTAATATAATCCGTCGCCCCTGCTTGAAAGGCTTGATCAATAGATTCTCGATCATCCAAAAAAGTGATCATCAAAATCGGAATCTGAGGGCGATCGGCTAAGGCTCGGATGTGTTGGCAACAACTGAAACCGTCCATTTCTGGCATGACCGCATCTAATAACACCAAATCAGGTTGCAAACGAGCGTATTTAACAAGGCACTCTTCCCCATTAATCGCCTCTTCAATTTCATAGCCTTCCGCCTTGAGAGCCATCACCAAGAGAGAACGAAGGGCATTATCATCGTCCGTAATTAGTACGACAGGCGTTAAACGATCAGAAATTGGCTTAATGTCAGTCATTTGGATCTTTTAATTGCAGGGTTAAGGCTCTTTTCACTGTCTCATATTCGGTTTGTAATGGCAAAAATAAGTTCTCTGCTGTGGTAATACTGCCAGAACGAGCTAAATTTTCTAACTCCTTACAAAGTTTGGCAAAGTTAATCGCTCCCAAGGTAGCACTGCTTGAACCCAAGGAATGGGTCGCCCGTCGTAAACTATCTAGATTACCCGTTGCGATCGCCGTTTCTATTTGTTGGAGATAGGAGGGAGTCGTTTCTAGGTACATCTGGATAATATTATTTAAAACAAAATCACCGTCCTCTCCGCCCATTTCACGGATTGCTTGTAATGCTCCCAGGTCTAGCACCAATTCGTCATTCGCGAAATCCAAGTTTTTGGTCATGTCCATGATTCGTTTTTCGAGTTTTTTTAAATGAAGAATTAATTCGGTTATTAGGTGATCGCTGATATGACGAACCATTCAAACAATATTGGCTTGCTCGGAGACTTACAGAGAAGAATCTTAATTAGAGACATAAGGTTGAAAAAGTCATCTCAAATTCTGAGAGCCTACCATTTTGCTCCAACAGCAATCCCTAGCCAAGTTTTTCAAAGATTTTGAACATCGGTAAATACATCGACAATAAAATCGTCCCTACCATCGCCGCAATACCTACCATCATCAGAGGTTCAATCACACTCGTTAGGGCTTTAACGGCTTGTTCTACCTCATCCTCATAGAAATCTGCCACCTTCATCATCATCGAATCCAGTTCCCCTGTCTCTTCCCCAATACTAATCATCTGAATCGCCAAAGAAGGAAACACCTTACCCCTTTGCAGGGCCAGACTCATCATCCCCCCCTGTTGAATTTCACTCATCGCATCCGCAACCGCATTGGAAATTACCTTATTAGGAATAGTATTACAGACAATTTCCAGGGCTTGAATAATGGGAACACCAGAACGGGTCAGGGTTCCAAAGACTCGACAGAAACGGGCTACTGCCGTTTTTTCATTTAAAGGGCCAAAAAGGGGCATTTTGAGCATCATGCCGTCAACTTGTAATCTCCCTATAGGCGAAGCATAGTATTTCTTAAAAAGGAAGCTGGCACCTCCAAACCCGATAATCGGAAGCACGGCTAAGGGACTCCGTAAAAAACCACTTAAATCCAGCATAAATTGGGTAAGGGCAGGTAATTCCGTTCCTAAACCTTTGAAAATTCCAGCAAAAACAGGAATCAAAAAAATCGTCATCCCCAAAAATGCCAAGATTGCCAAACAGCCCACTGCAACGGGATAAGCCATGGCAGATTTAATTTGGTTTTGCAAGCGAGCCATGTCTTCCAGGAGTGTGGACAAGCGGTTTAATACTTCGTCTAAGACCCCCCCCGCTTCTCCTGCTTCCACCATGCTGACTTAAAGTTGGTCAAAACATTCGGGATACTTTGCCATTGATTCGGACAAATTATTTCCCTGTTGAACATCTCCACTGATGCCAACTAACGCTTTCTTAAACTTGGGATTAGGACATTGCTCTGATAATACCCCCAGGCATCGGACGATCGCGACCCCTGCATTGATCATCACAGAAAATTGCCG
>JBEIFD010000433.1:0-3821 GCA_040382535.1 Merismopediaceae cyanobacterium | reverse complement strand
GTTTTCCAAGGTTATGCTCTCTTGCCCTGGTTAACGGCCTTAGAAAACGTTTATTTAGCCGTAGATTCGGTTTATCCCAACAAATCGGAAGCCGAGAAAAAAGCGATCGCTAAAGAGCATTTAGCAATGGTGGGTTTAACGGAAGCAATGGACAAGAAACCACAGCAAATTTCAGGGGGAATGAAACAACGGGTTTCGATTGCTAGAGCCTTAGCCATTCGTCCCCAGGTCTTAATTTTAGATGAACCTTTTGGGGCTTTAGATGCCATTACCAAAGAGGAATTACAGGAAGAATTATTACAAATTTGGAACGATCATCGTTGTACCGTCTTGATGATTACCCACGATATTGATGAAGCGTTATTTCTGGCCGATCGCTTGGTAATGATGACCAATGGCCCCCACGCTAAAATCGGGGAAATTATGACGATTCCCTTCTCTCGTCCCCGCGATCGCGATCGTATTATGGAAGATCCAGAATATTATAAATTGCGGAACTATGCTTTGGACTTTCTTTATAATCGTTTTGCCCACGATGATGATGCGGCTTAAAAATTGGGAATAAAGATTACTCGCTTAGATTTTTTGCTAGGCGTTTTTTTTGTTTTTATAAAAGATTATATTTTTTACTCAATATAACGATTATGCTATAATAATCAACATTATTTTTACAGTAAAGACAAGTTTTATTCAATAAGAAGTTGTATGATTACTTTTCAAGAAATTATTGATTCCATTGAAGTTTTGTCCACAGAAGATCAAGACCAATTATTTGAGTTAATCCGTAAGCGGCGGGTTCAGGCTCGACGGGCTGAGATTGCGGCGAATGCTCAGGAGGTGTTTAAGGCGGTAGAAATGGGAACTGCTAAACGGGGAACCTTTGAAGAGTTGAAATCTTATTTGTTGGAGAATGACGATGAATGATTTTAACAACAGATAGCAAATTCAAAAAAAATTTTAAGCGATTAATCAAGAAAAATCCTCAGTTGGAAGCCAAAATATTAGCAGTTTTAGAGTTACTGAGTGACGATCCTTTTACAACCTCTTTAAAATCTCATAAGTTAACGGGTCAATTGGATGGTTTGTGGTCTTGCTCCGTCGCCTATGATTGTCGAATTATTTTTGCTTTTCGGAAAGACCCTATAACAGGAGATGATTTGATTGTCTTGGTTGATATTGGTAGCCATGATGAAGTTTATTAATTAAATATTAAGCCGATCGCATTTCTAGCATTTAACAGGTTGGCAGGTATAATTTTAGGAACAGAATCAACCTTAAGCTGATGTTGGAATTAACCCTCAATTTTACGACTGCCGATCAAGTTACCGTTAGCTTTGACGACGAAACCTCAGAAGCGATCGCCTTTAGCTCACCGTTGACCGAACAGAATCAAAAGGATTTGCGCTGGTATATGGAAGACTATGCCAGTGGGTACATGACGGAAGTGGATGATCGCCGTGCGGAACAGATTGCGGCGCAGTTAAAGGAATGGGGTAAGGCGTTATTTAATCAGGTTTTTGGTACGAGGGATGCTCAACGCCTATTTAATGCTTTTCAGGATAGTCGAGAAAAGGGGCGCGTCGTCTCTCTCAATGCAGAACACCCTAAAATTTTGGCCTTACCATGGGAATTACTCCATGATCCCCAGGGCAATTATTTATTTAACGAAAATCCGCGTATTTCTATCCGTCGCAAGTTGAAAAGAGGGGGTAGAAAACCCTTTAAAGTTAACCCGAAACATCAGTTACATTTACTGTTTGTCATTAGTCGCCCCGATGATGTTAGTTTTCTTGATCCTCGTACTGAGCCGAAAGCCGTACTCAATGCCTTAGCGGTTAAGGGAATCAATCAGGTGACGGTAGAATTTTTGCGGCCAGCGACTTTTGATAAATTGATCAAACGCTTAGAAAATAATGACCTTCCCCAGGTAGATATTTTGCATTTTGATGGGCATGGGGTTTTTGATGCCAATGGGGTTTATTTTGACCAAGCAAAACAAATTTTTCCAGAGGGTTACGCAGGCATAAAAGCAGGAGAAAATAGTCAGTCTAATCGTAAAAATATCGGTTATTTAGTCTTTGAAGAAGAAAACGGTAAAAAGGCGTTAATTGATGCAGAAAAGTTGGGAGATATGCTCCATCAACAGGCAGTGAGTTTGGTCTTTTTATCGGCTTGTCAGTCAGGTATGGTCGGGACTTCCGAGGAGTCCGTTGATGAAGAAGCCCTGGGATCGATCGCCGTCCGATTAACGAAAACAGGCATTCCCAGCATTATTGCCATGACCTATTCCGTCCTGATCAACTCGACCGAAAAGTTATTAGGGGAATTTTACGAAAATCTGGCCAACGGTAAAGCGATCGCCGAATCCTTAGACAATGCCCGCCGCCACTTGATCCGCAATCCCGACCGAGGAGAACGCCAACGCGGCCAAAAACGCATCACCCTCAAACTCCAGGACTGGTTCCTACCCGCTCTCTACCAATCAGGCCAGGATGTCCCTCTTTTGATAAATTCTCCCACTTTTTTAAGGGAGGTTGGGGGAGATGGGGAGGTTGGGGGAGATGGGGGAGATCAAACCCTAAAACCTCAACACAATCTTCCTAAACAACCCGAAGCAGGCTTTTTCGGACGGAGCCGCGAACTCTGGAAAATCGATCGCTGGTTTACCCAAAACACCCGACGCATCACCCTATCTGGCTTTGGTGGTCAGGGCAAAACCTCCTTGGCAATCGAAGCAGGAGCCTGGTTACAAACAACGGGAATGTTCAGCAGGGTTTGTTTTGTGGACTATGCCAACTTTCAAAGTGTAGATGCCCTAGCCGTCGCCGTTGCCACCCTGGCCACCGTCCTCCAGCACAGTTTTCTGGATGCCGAAGCCGTGATCCCCGTTTTGGCCCAAATTCCCACCCTGATCATTTTGGACAACTTGGAAGCCCTGCCCGAAACGGCCCTCCAGCCCCTCCTAACGGCTGCCAAAGTCTGGTCAGAAGTGGGACAAACGCGGCTCCTGTTGACCACTCGTTCCCCTGAGTTGGGTCATGCCGATTATTCCAGTACAAGTTTAAAGCATCGGTTCTTGCGTTTGGACGGATTAGCGGCTCAGGATGCCCTGGATTATGTGCAACGTTTAATGCAATTTCCCCCCGAACCGACCTATGGGGTTCCTCAACGAGAGATTTTACTGGATTTATTGGAGTTAGTGGACTTTCATCCCCTTTCCATTAAGGTTTTGGTTCCCCAGTTAAAAGTCCGTCCTTTAGCGGAGTTGGGGCAGGCTTTGCAACAGGCGATTTTGGACACCAGTAATCTGGAGGAGAAGGATCGCAGTTTGGTGGCTTCCTTGAATTTATCCTTAGAGCGATTAGACGAACGAGCCAAGGCCCTCTTGCCCCGTTTAGGCGTGTTTCAGGGAGGAGCCTTTGAGGATAGTTTGTTAGCGATTACGGGTTTAGGCAAAACCGATCAAGAGATTCAAAATGATCAATTACGAGGCTTATTAGAACTGTTGCAAAGTCAAGGTTTAGAGGCGGTTATAGAAACCTTTGATCTACCGACAGAGACCCTCCAAGCCCTAGCGCAAGTGTCCGCCAATCCTCAACAATTAACCGATTTATTGGACTCTTTACCCGCAACCAGAGCTTGGGAAGACAAAATTGATCCATCAACCTGGTTAAATTTGCGGACATCCTTAGTCAATGCAGGCTTAATTGAATTAGAAGCCGTACCAGGCGTTAATCCTCCTTTTAGTCGGGTCAGATTGGAGAGTCACCTCTCCGCACTGCCCTAAGAACCGAACATGAGACTTTCGCACTCATTCGGCT
>JBEIFD010000432.1:0-3821 GCA_040382535.1 Merismopediaceae cyanobacterium | reverse complement strand
GGGATCTTATCAATTTTAAGACCCACCTACTTATGTCTGCTAATCCTAATTTGAAGTCCACAAACGGCCACCCTATTTCCTCCCTTATTCAGAAAGCTAACAACAATCCCGTTAAAACATTAACTAAAAATCCTAAAATTTCAATCATTGTCAGTGATTTATCTAGCAAAGGAGCCGGACGTTGGGGAGGAGCCAGTCGCCCTTTTCTATTGAAACAAGCCTTAGAAAAATTAGGTTATCAGGTGAATTTGGTAGGTTTAGCCTATGATCACGGTTTGCCGCTAGAATTTCCTACTCATTTTGCCTATATTTCTCCCTGTGCTTACTATACTGGTGGCATCACTTTTTACCGAAAAATACAGGAGTTATTGCCCTATCTAGATGGTGATATTATCTATGCCATTAAAGTAAAACCCAGTAGTTTTGGTATTGGCCTCATTCGGAAATATTTAAGCAAGCGACCCTTAATTCTAGATATTGATGATTGGGAAATGAGTTGGTATGGTGGAGATGCCTATCGATATATTAATCATTGGAAAGGGTTCGTTAATGATTTAATTTCCCCCCAGGGCAGCCTAAAACATCCAGACCATCCTCTCTATTTACAGTATTTAGAAAAATGGATTAATCAGGCCGATCGCCTGACAGTGCATAGTCAATTTATCCAGAAGCGTTTTGGCGGTGTTTATCTTCCCAATGGCAAAGATATTGAGCATTTTAACCCTCATAATTATTCGCCAGAATTAAGCCGTCAAAAATATGATTTAACTTCTTATCGTTTACTGATGTTTCCGGGTGCGCCTCGTCCTTACAAGGGATTAGAAGATGTTTTGATGGCTTTGGAAATTCTCAATCAACCTGACCTGAGATTAGTGATTGTGGGAGGCAGTCCCTACGATGATTATGATCGGCAATTACATGCAAAGTGGGCTAAATGGTTGATCATTTTACCGAAATTGCCCATTGAAAAAATGCCAGAAATCGTCGCTGCGGCCCATATTATCGTTATTCCCCAACGGGATCATCCGGCAGCCTTGGCCCAATTTCCCCTCAAATTAACGGACGGGATGGCCATGGCCAAACCTATTCTTTCGACGATGGTTGGCGATATTCCTGCTATTTTAAGCAATGCGGGTTATTTAGTTCCACCCCAACAACCAGCAGCGATCGCCCAACAAATTGACTGGATTTTTAATCATTGGCCAGAAGCCGAAGAAAAAGGACAGATGGCTAGACAACGCTGTGTTGAACATTATAGTATTGAAGCGATGAGCGAAATTTTGGCAACTTTAATAACCCAATTGTAAGTCCTATTTTCTAGCGACAAACCAGTGAGTGTCATGAATTCAGACCGTATTATTGTTCCCCTTGATGTTCCGACCCTAGAAGCGGCGATCGCCTTGGTGGAGCAATTACCCCAGGTCAGTTTTTGGAAAGTCGGACTAGAATTATTTGTCAGTACGGGGCCAGAAATTCTACAGATTTTGAAGGAACAGGACAAACGCATTTTTCTGGATTTAAAATTCCATGACATTCCTAACACAGTAATGAGTGCCTGTCGCTCGGCCAGTCAGTATGGAGTCGATTTATTGACCATCCATGCTACCGCCGGTCGGAGTGCTTTAAAACTAGCCGCAGAAGCCATGCACCAGAGCCAATCCCCCACAAAATTGGTGGCAATTACCCTCTTAACCAGTCTCATTTCGCGGGATTTAGCCTTTGATCTGAAGGTTCCCCTCGAACTCCCTGATTATGTGCTGCAAATGGCCCTATTGGCCCAGGAATCCGGTATTCACGGAGCCGTGTGTTCTCCCCAAGAAGTCAGCCAATTACGGGAAATTTGTAACCCTGATTTTCTGCTTATTTGTCCGGGGGTTCGTCCTAGTTGGTCAATCACAGGCGATCAACGTCGGATTATGACTCCGGCAGAAGCGATCGCGGCGGGGGCGGATTATTTAGTCATTGGTCGTCCGATTACGGCGGCTCCTTCTCCTCAAGACGCTTGGGAAAAAATTTGTCAAGAAATCGCCTAATGTTGCCCGTTATCCAACCATTGGCCAAACGACGGGCCAAACGATGGTTAGGACTGGGAATTTTGGGGCTAGGTCTGTGGATCGGACTGATCTGTCCGTTAAGGGCCGAAGAGCCATCGGTCAGCACTTGTTCCCAACCCTTAGAAACTTTGATAGCAAGGATGTTAACCGATCTACCGAGTTATGCCAATCGAGTCATCCAACGTTCCAAAAGCAGTCCAGGAGAAATGAGAGGTTATATTCTCTTAGCGGGTCAAGCGGAATTTGATCCCTTACCCCTAAGCTCATTACAATATCAACCCATTTTTCCGAATACTTTACACCAAGTTTTCTTTACCACCCTGGAACGCCATTATAACGACCAAAAAGCCTATCAACTCCAAAATTATTACTGGGCTTTTTTTACCCAGACTGATCAAGGTTGGCAGTTATTCATGCTCTATTCCCAGTTGGCTGCTCTCAGAAAAGACGATCCTCCCTTACCGCCCATAGAAGCTACCCAGGGTGCGATCGGACAAGCCATGCAACTGTGGTTACGAGATTGTCAAGCCGGTGCTAAGCTGTTGAGCATCTAAACTGCATTGACAGCGTTACCTTTGTTTTTTAGCTTCCGCCCCCAATTGATAACTAGCTCTCCCTGATTTAGTAATCGGTTAAGCAGTTCTTCTAGTTCTTCTATTGATTTAAATAGGCGATTGGCAATAAACTCTTTTACTGAATGCCATACTAACTCTATTAAGTTATAGTCTGGACTATACTCTGGTAAAAACTCTATTATTAAATTTGGCATTTTCTCTTTTATTTTCTCTAGAAACTCTTTCTTTTTATGAATACTTGCATTGTCTAATATAATTACTATTTTTGGACCTTTTATTTCAAAGTCCTCTATTTTATTACCATGCTCTGCCTATTCCATTTTTATGTCTTCATAAAATCCCTCCAACACCTTGAAGAAATTTTCTCCTGTTCCTTTTTCTAGAAATTCTACTCGTGTTTTTTTATCTGAGAATCTCAACGCTCTCATTACATTTACTCTCCCTTTTCTTCTGTTTCCTTTTACTTTCTTTCTTTTTCCTTTTTTGCTCCAATTTTTACGTCTTAACACCCTCAACCTAAATCCAGATTCATCCCAAAACCATATCTGGAGACGCTCTGGTGACTCTTTTGCTATTTTTAAATATTCATAAAATTTTTCTTTAAATAACTTTCTTTTCTCTGGGTCTTGGCTTTCTTCCAAGCTATACTTTGCCCAGATATACACATACTTTTTTGATTTTAATATTCTTCTTATTTGACTTCCGCTTAACTTTATTCCTGTCTCTCCTTCTAAATATGTTGCTAATCGTTGGGCTGTCCATCTCCCAAATTCGTAACCTAATTCTTCGGGGTCTTTATCTATTACCTCCATAAGTTTGTTAACATATTCTGGAGTCGCTTTTTGATAATTTCCTTCCATTCTTTCATCTTTTAGGCTTTCCAATTTATTGGCATCTCCATGAACACATTAATAGGCTACCTTTCTTAATGAGCATCCTACAAAGTCTGCTATTTCTTGCTGAGTTTTACCATCATTTTGTAATAATAATATTAGGATTCTCTCCCTGATATCAGGATGGTCATTATATTTTAATTCGCTCTGTAGCTTTTCTTTTTCTTCTTTTTTTAGATAGTTTTTTACTGGCATAGCTTTTCTCCTTTTTTATTTTCATTATATGCTATTTAGATGACTAACAGCTTATGACAAAAGATAATACTGACAAGTAGTAGCCCCAAAAAAGCCTAAAAGCC
>JBEIFD010000431.1:0-3839 GCA_040382535.1 Merismopediaceae cyanobacterium | reverse complement strand
CTGCTGTTGTTATTGACTTAGAACAATGGGGTACAGAATGGGATGAGTTTTATCATCTCCTCTTAACTCGATCTTCCTCCAATGAAAATTGGTTACATCAACCGCTTTTTTCAGAAAAACTGGATCAAGCCCTAGAGTGGAGTCGCAATAATCCGCCCCAACAGTCGAATTTAGATTTATTAGAAACTCAATTACAAAACAATGAGTAGAATATTACTCAAAAATATCGAGCCGTTGCTATTCGAGAAGATGATTATGTGAGGCTATTATCATTACATTCTGATCATGATTCAGCTTATTGAAGAATTTATTAAAGTTGTTAGCGATCGCTTTTTATTATCGGTTAAGAAGCGATCGCATCAAATGTTTCAATCTTTCTGTTTAAGAAGACTTTACCAAGATTTTTTCAGAATAAGTAGAACTCTCTTTTTCCCGCAAATGGGTCAGGATTGCATCGACATTTTTCTTCGCATCCCCAAAGAGTATTTGGGTATTTTCTTTAAAAAATAACGGATTTTCGACCCCTGCATAACCACTAGCCATACTGCGTTTCATGACAATAACGTTATGGGCTTTCCAAACTTCTAGGACGGGCATTCCTGCGATCGCGCAACTGGGATCTTCTAAAGCACTGGGATTAACGGTATCATTGGCTCCAATGACCAGAACGACATCGGTTTCAGGGAAATCTTCATTAATTTCGTCCATCTCTAACACAATATCGTAGGGAACATTGGCTTCCGCCAGCAACACATTCATGTGACCTGGTAAACGCCCTGCGACGGGGTGAATGCCAAAACGAACTTTGATTTTGCGATCGCGCAGTAATTTGGTAATATCAGAAACCGCGTGTTGAGCCTGGGCAACGGCCATGCCATAACCAGGGGCAATAATCACACTTTGGGCATCTATCAACAAATCCGCCACTTCCTCGGCGGTTGTTGCCGTGACTGTTCCCGTTGGTGTTTCGGCTTTTGTCGCTGTTTTAGTGCTTCCTTCCCCAAAACCGCCTAAAATTACGCTAAAAAATGAGCGATTCATGGCTTTACACATAATAAAGCTCAGGATTGCCCCACTGCTTCCTACTAAGGCTCCGACCACGATCAATAAATCATTGGATAACATAAATCCTGCCGCCGCCGCCGCCCAGCCTGAATAGCTATTGAGCATGGAGATCACCACTGGCATATCGGCTCCCCCGATCGCCGCAACGAGATGAAGTCCCAATAAACCCGCGATCGCAGACATGATTAATAACGGGTGGAGTCCTTGTAAATCAGGAGCCTGCATAAATTGAACGCCCAAAAAGACCGTTGCGACTAATAGGGAAATATTTAACAAATGTCGAGCGGGTAACATCAAGGGCTTACTACTGATAAGGGCGCGGAGTTTGCCAAAGGCGACAATCGATCCCGTAAAGGTCACGGCTCCAATAAATACACCGATATAAATTTCGATCTGGTGAATCGTTTCTTCCACACCGACGATATGGGGGTCAGGGGCAAGATAGTTAGCAATTCCGACTAAAACGGCGGCTAAACCGACAAAACTATGCAAAATTGCCACCAGTTCGGGCATGGAAGTCATGGCAACACGGCTAGCCAATACTGCACCAATCATCACCGCAGGCGCGATCGCACCCATCAAGGTGAAATAACCTGTAAATTGATAATTTAACGCCGTCGCAATAAAGGCAATCAGCATTCCACAGATGCCATAGATATTGCCCTGACGAGCAGTTTCTTGATTAGAAAGACCGCCGAGACTAAAGATAAAAAGGACACTAGCCGCGATGTAGGCAACGGTTAAAAGACTGTTAGACATTTTTGTAATAATGATTTATTGGTCAATATTGATAGCCAAGATTATCTCAATCATATTCTCCAAGGTCGCCATCGGTTTATGAAGATTAATGAAAATCCTCTTTTTTAAACAGCATTCACTCTGGCGATCGCTCTTTCAATTTATCTAGATTTATCCATCTCTGTCAACGTATTGGTGCTTTTTTTAAAGCCTGGGTTCAATCATGAACCCTTTCCCTAGTTGTTTTTATGGATGAAATAGATTCTCTCCAAAATCAAATTTTAATTTAAAAAATGTACAAAATCTCTCTCAACAACACACAGAAACAACGGGGCAAATTTTTACAACCGAAGCGATAGAAAGAGCGTTTAATTTAACCGATGGTCAACCCTGGTTAGCGAATGCTTTAGCCAAAGAAATTACTGAATATCTAGCAAAAAATGTCACAATTCCCATCACAATAGAGCTAAAAAATCAGCCCTTATGACCTACGTTTCCCAAGGGCAAGAAAATCGTTAAAACTTCTTCCTGTTGCGATCGCTGACGGACAGTTAGTTTACCACCGAGGGCTTGAAAAAGACTTTTGGTGACATCTAAATTGAGACTTAAACAACCCGTTTCTGGCTGAAACATCAAGAGATCACCCAAGGCTTTGAGAGGATTAATTTGACAAATAGATTGGGTATGAAACTGCACTTTTAATTGATGGCCCGCCGTGCTAACTTTGAGCCGAATCGCGCCACCACTGGCTAAACTACGGACAAATTTTTCAATTAAACCCGTTAAAACCTGATCCAACATGGCAGGATTACTGACGACCTGGGGAAGTTTTTTCGGTAAATCCACCGCCAATTCCACTTCATGACGTTGGGCCTGATGTTGCCAGCGAGGAATACTATTTTCAAAGACTTGATCAAGAGAAATCGGGACTAATTGCAAGGTTTTTTCCGCCACAGGAGTCGTTTCCAGTTCCGTTGCTCGAAAAATTAATTCCATACGATTGATTTGTTCCGTACATTCTTGATCGATCGCCTTGAGCCGTTGGATCACCTCTGGGGCAAGTTCCTTACGACGCAATAGTAAACGAGTCATTGTCCGAATACTGGCCAAGGGAGTGCGAATTTCGTGAGTAAGAGCCTGTAATAGCTCAATATCAACGGAATGCTGATTTAAACTCGGTTCTTTCTGATTTTTCTCAGAATGAGTCGAGGGAAAAACGGAACGGGGTTTAGTATTCGGGATGGGTAATCCAGGCAACTGTTTTAATAATTGACGACTAAACTCCATTACCAGGCGATAATCTGGCGTAGGAGGCGCAAATTCCCTGACTAAACGGTCTAATTCAGGTAATTGGGGAACATGGGTCAGGGCTAAACGCGATCGCAGCGTCAACCAACCTGCGGTGACCACATCGGGATCAAAGGAAAACTGAAAACTGGCTAGACCCTGTTCATCTTCGCCAATCAACATTAAGAGACCAAACTCTTTCGTTAACAGCAGGCAAAATTGCTCTTGAGTGAGGGGATCTTGGGGAAAAAGCGGCAATTCAATGGTTTTACAATCAATATTATTTAATTCTTGCGTCCCATTTCCCAATAATTGAAACGGTAGGGGAATAAAATGTTTCCAAGCTTTGGGCGTTAAAATACCGCTATAAAAACCCGATAACAGGTCAGGATGGCTTAAAATCGGCATCGGCCCTGCGAGCAATAAACCTTGGAGATTCGAGTTTTCGGCTTTGTATCCTTGGGTTAGGGGTAATAATAATTGTTCCAACGCCGTGATCGCCCCAAACCAGTCTCGTTGCGCTTTTAATTGGGCCAATTCTACCACCGTGTCTAAATCTTGATCAAAGGAGCAAGCAGAAGAAGGTGAAGGCGTTGAAAAGTTGCTTCCACTCCCATTGAATAGGTCACTCAGCTTTAAATTTGCTCCATTTAACACAACCATAGATTTAAAACCGCCAATAAAATCCCCTGTCCTATGATAATAGACTCAATAGCTTAAAATTTCCTAGCCGTAGAACCGAACTCAGG
>JBEIFD010000430.1:0-3841 GCA_040382535.1 Merismopediaceae cyanobacterium | reverse complement strand
TGCCTAGCGGGAGGGGTTGCCCTCAATTGCGTGTCTAATGGCCGTTTATTGCGGGACAGTAAATTTAAAGATATTTGGATTCAACCTGCGGCAGGAGATGCAGGGGGAGCGATCGGGGCGGCGTTGTCGGTTTGGCATCAATATTTAGAAAAACCGCGTCAAACAGATGGTTCTGATCAAATGAAGGGTTCCTATTTAGGGCCAAGATTTAGTCCTGATGAAATTCAACAATATTTGGATGATGTTAGGGCAATTTATACCCATTTTGATGAGTCTGAATTGTGTCAAACGGTGGCAAACATTTTAGCAAAAGGAAATGTCGTCGGCTGGTTTCAAGGGAGAATGGAATTTGGCCCCCGTGCGTTAGGCGATCGCTCGATTATTGGAGATCCGCGCAATGAAAAAATGCAATCAGTGATGAATTTAAAAATTAAATATCGAGAATCTTTTCGTCCCTTTGCACCGTCAGTATTAGCGGATAAAGTCTCGGATTATTTCGAGTTAGATCACAATAGTCCTTATATGTTATTAGTGGCAGAAGTTAAAGAAGAATTAAGAGTTGCTATGACGGAGGAACAAAAACAATTATTTGGCATCGAAAAATTAAATATCCCCCGTTCCCAATTACCCGCCATTACCCATGTGGATTATTCCGCCCGTGTGCAGACGGTTCACCCTGAAACCAATCCCCGTTATCATCAATTAATCACTGAATTTGAAGCATTGACGGGTTGCGGTGTCTTGGTGAATACTTCCTTTAATGTGCGGGGTGAACCCATTGTTTGTACGCCCGAAGATGCCTATCGGTGTTTTATGAGGACAGAAATGGATTATTTAGTATTAGAAAATTATGTCTTAGCGAAAACCGATCAACCTCAAGTAAAAAAAGATGAAACTTGGCAACAGGAATTTGAATTAGATTAAAAAATATTATGAATAATAACAAAAAATTGACCATCAAAGAGTTACGAGAATTTGGCTTATTCACAGGCGGAATTATTGCGGTATTATTCGGCTTAATTTTACCGTTATTTCATGGTCACTCTTTACCGATTATTCCCTGGGTAATTGCGATTATTTTAGTAGGACTCGCCATAATTTTACCCAAATCTCTTGATCCTATTTATCGCGTTTGGATGAAAATAGGTCTTTATGTCGGTTGGCTAGAGAGTCGAATTGTTTTATCGATTGTTTTCTTTATTATTTTGACTCCGATGGCATTTATTATGAAATTATTCAACCGAGATACGATGGCGAGAAAGTTTGATTTTCAGGTAGAAACTTACCGTATTTCTAGTAAAATTCATCCTAGTTCTGGGATGGAAAAACCTTATTAATTAAGGATATTAAGATATAAGGACATAATATATTATGTCCCTACAATTATTTGAAAATTATGTCATAAGTGAGTTAACAAATGGACGGATTTATTGAATTAGTTAAGGATGTTTGGGGGTTTTTAAAAGCGCGTCAAAAATTTTGGCTTTTGCCCTTAATTATTACCCTGGTATTATTAGGGGCTTTAATTGTCTTCACTCATGGCTCGGCGATCGCGCCTTTTATTTACACCTTATTTTGATCAGGATTTGTGGGTAAAACGTAAATAAGTCCTGAAATTAGAGTTAACACGACCGCAAGCCAAAAAACAATCAGGGCGGGCATTTTCCAAATTTCATCTAAGGGAGCCAAAAGTAAGGCGATCGCGAAAATTTGGGAAACGGTTTTCAGTTTGCCCCAGAGATTTGCCCCAGAGATTGTGCCACTCCCACTAACTCGCCAACCCGCGATCGCCAATTCCCGACCCAAAATCAAAAAAACTGCCCAAGCGGGAATCACTTGCCACTGGATTAAGATTAAAAATGGCCCTAATACCAATAATTTATCGACTAAGGGATCAAGAAATTTCCCCATTTCTGTGATTTGATTGAGTTTTCTCGCCAAATATCCATCTAACCAATCCGTTGCCGCCGCGATCGCAAAAATGCCCGTTGCCCACCATCGATGGGCCGAAGTTGGGTCGATCAGTAAGATAAAAATAAACGGTAAACCCAATAAACGCGAGAGAGTAATCGTATTCGGTAAATTCATGAGAAATTAATAATAATAAGACTGTTAAACGGCTAGAAGATCGACAATATTCGCAGCGATTATCTGCTTGATTAATAATTTGTTCTCGAAGGGATTTAGAAATAGATGGCACAATTATTCTTTTGGTAATTGATTCAATTCTGGAATAGGATAGCCTTTCCATTTCAAGACTGACCAAGCATAAGCTTTTTTGAGCATCAGATAATCAGCATTAATTCTCAATGATTTAAGTAATTGTTGCTCTGAATCAGTTAATTGGTCATTTTGATTTTTTTCTAGTAATTGTAAATGAAGTTCTTGTTGAGAAGGAGAAATTTGTATTTCTGTAATAGCTAAAAGTTGCCCTATTCCTAAATTTTGCATCGCGACTAAATCGTCTTGTAGTTCCGATGGGGCATAATCAACAGTTGGCGGAGGATTGGTGATTAGAGTCATTTTTAGAAAATTATTAATAGGTTAATTATTTATTGATATTTGAGGCGATTGATAAACAAAAAAGAAGGGCGATCATGGTGATTTATAGCAAAACTTAATGTTCTAAATAATGGTTCGGCGATCACCCAAGTTCAGGTTTATTTTTGAAGCATTAACCAGTCAATTATTAGTAATTTTAAATAATCTAACTTTTGCAAATATTGATGAATCAAAGGAAATTGTTCATTTTTAATGAAGTAAAGTTCGGCAAGAGATGGATTTGCGAGGATACGAAGATTTCGTAATTTTGTTAAGGTTTGATCGGGATTTTTAATTTGCTGATTAACATTTATTTGACTCGCATAACCTCGGAGTTCAGTCGTAAATAAGTCAATTTCTTCTAGGATAGAAAATTCGTGATCACTAAGAGGAAAATTTTCTAGGAGTGAGCTTTTATCTTGCTGTAAGATAGATAGATAATCTTGGGTTAATTGGGTTAATAATTCAACAATTTTTTTTGTGCTTTGTTCTAGGGGATTGAGGGTGATGGTATTGAGCATTTTAGTTAACTCCATAGGTGACTATTTTTTCAATCCCAGAGGGATCAAGACGTACAATGAGGTATTCGTTGTGTTTGCGATAAACGGCTGATTGATCTTGCCGATAATCTTTTGGTGGAATGCGAGTTGCTCTTTTTTTGTTGAAGTTATGGGCTTTACGAAGGAGTTTAAGGGGATCAATTTGTTTGCGATCGGCATGGTCAAGAATATTATGGGCAATACTGAGATAGGTTGCGGCTGACCATTCGGAGAGATAGCTTTTAATTTCAATGATTTCTTTTTCTGTGCAGTTTTGACAAAGTTTTTCTAAAAATGGATCGTTCATTGAGTGTTCATTGTTCGGGATATTCTAGGAGAAATTTAATCTGAATTTTTAATAGTCAAGATGCTAATAGGGTGATAAGCATCTCTCAAGTCATTAAGGTTCTTATGCAGATTTTTATCTTTTTGTCCGAGTTCTTGGTAAATTTCCCAGGTGTTGCCTTCAAAGAATAAGTATCTCATTGAGTTCTGCGATCGTGGGAGTGTAACCTTGATTTTGGCTATGGGTGGCCATAGATTTAGCGATTTTTTCTATAAGATTATTATTTTGCAAAATTGCTAGGGTTTCTTGTTGTGTTAATCTTCGACACTGATGACGACAAAATCGGCTCCGTCTTGATTGATAATTTTGAGGGGAGTGTGTTGATTAATGACTTGTTTGATTAGGTTTTGCAGATTATTTGTAAATTGATTGATGGTGATGGAGTTCACAGTTTTTATCCTCTTGACTTAAAGTT
>JBEIFD010000429.1:0-3866 GCA_040382535.1 Merismopediaceae cyanobacterium | reverse complement strand
TCGGCTTGGTAAGTACGCAAATATTCAAGTAATTGGAAAGTTAAGTTTTTAAATTGTTGATTTACTGAAATTCTTTGTCAGTAAGCATTTGGCTTGTTTTTGCTTGGTGAATTGATCATTAAAATTTGCGTACTCACATATTTAGTTATCTAACACTTTAAAAATATGCTTATCTGCGTTACTATTTACTTGAAAGCTCGAATTTTATTTTCACTATGATTATCACTGTTGCGAGTTTTAAAGGGGGTGTCGGTAAAACCACAACGGCGGTTCATTTATCTGCCTATTTTTCTGGTTTGGCTGACACGCTATTAATTGATGGCGATC
Source organism: Merismopediaceae cyanobacterium (assembly GCA_040382535.1). GTDB lineage: Bacteria > Cyanobacteriota > Cyanobacteriia > Cyanobacteriales > Microcystaceae > Snowella. The sequence continues at coordinate 3,539 of JBEIFD010000429.1, read as the reverse complement.
CTAATCGGAGTGCGACGGGTTGGGGGAAACGTGGTTCTTTACCTTTCACTGTGATTGATGAGAGACAGGCCGCTAAGTATGCCCGTAATTACAAAAATATTGTGATTGATACTCAAGCTCGGCCCGAAGATGAGGATTTGGAAGCTTTAGCCGATGGTTGTGATCTGTTGGTTATTCCTTCGACTCCTGACGCTCTCGCCCTGGATGCTCTCATGCTCACCATTGAGGCATTGAGAAAATTAGGAAGTCAACGCTATCGAATTTTATTAACGATCATTCCTCCCTACCCTTCTAAGGATGGGGAAGATGCCAGAAAAATTATTACTGAAGCTGGTCTGCCTTTATTTAAAACAGGGATTAAACGGTACTCGGTTTTTCAGAAGGCTTCTCTCGCTGGGGTGGTTGTTTCGGAAGTGAGTGATTCCAAGTCGGCGATCGCGTGGTCTGACTATAAAGCTATTGGTAAAGAAATTTTAGGAGAAATTGGAAAGTGAGTAAGTTCAAAGCGATTTTTGATCAACATGAGGAGATTAAACCTGTTGAGGTTAAGCAGTCCAAAAATAGGGGAAAACGTAGTAACCCAGACTATGAACAGGTATCAGCTTATATTCGGAAGAATACTTATAAGGATGTCAAAATTGCCCTATTACAGCAAGCAGAAAGTAAGGATTTTTCTGATTTAGTTGAGGAGTTGTTAGTCAAGTGGTTAAGCAGTCAATAACTTGCGTACTCACATATTTATGAAGTTAGATATTTAAGTATCATTTTTTACTAAGGGAGAATGGGGGATGAAAGAAGATTTATTGCCTTTTCTTGCGGGGGTAGGCTTGCTGGTGTTGTATCTGGTTTTCTCGGCTATGACGGAAATGGGGACTCGGTGGCCGTGGAGAAAGTAGGACGCGATCGCTTTTAATTTTGTGCATCAGCCAAAGCTATAGCGTTAAAATAATGAGGTTATTTACCAAGAGAAAATCATGACTTCAATTATCGACGCTTTTCAGCCCATAATTAGTATGTTGAGTGTCTTTCATCATGTGTATATGCAGCATTCAAGCTTGAAGGTTTTATATTTGCTGTCATTTTATCCATTTTGTTAGTTATTTTAGGAAATTTTGCGACTGGAATAACTACTTTTATCTTTGCAATTGTACTTGGCTTTGTAATAGGTAATATTGTAAAATTTATGGCACAAAAAGTATTAGAATTTTACTAAGAGAGAAAACGCTATTAATATAGTTTAGTTTTTATTCAAGTCTAGTTACTAATTAGATTTCAATAGACTTAAGAAATAAAAAAGAGTAAAACTAATGGCAAGGGATTTATTTCATAATGTAGTTATCAATGCTCTCATTAAAGATGGGTGGCAAATAACGAATGATCCTCTTTTTCTTAAAGTAGGAGGAGTTGATTTTTTTATTGATCTCGGTGCAGAAAAACTGATCGGGGCTGAACGCGATGGCCAAAAAATTGCTGTTGAAATTAAAAGTTTTATTAACCCTTCCTCAACAGCAGATTTCCATCTTGCGATTGGTCAATTTATTAACTATCGAGTTGCTCTAAAAGTTGCAGAGCCAGATCGCCGCTTGATTTTAGCTATTCCAGACACGGCTTATAATACTTTTTTCCAAAAAAGTTTTCCTCAAATGGTGATTGAAGAATATCAGCTTTATTTACTAGTTTATGACCTTGAAAAGGAGGTAATTGTCCTATGGAAAACCTAAATACACTTAATAACTATCGTACCATTATCAAAGAAATTTTAAAACAATATGCAAATTATCAACCTTCCTATGGAGATATAGAAGTTCAAACCCTTTTTGATTCCGAAAACGATCATTATCAAGTGATTGCTGTCGGCTGGGATGGTAAACAAAGAATCTATGGCTGTTCCCTTCACCTCGATCTTAAAGAAGGTAAAATTTGGATACAAGTCAATAATACAGAACTTGATATTGCTCAAGAACTCGTTAATCGAGGTATTTCCAAACAAGATATTGTCATTGGTTTTCATACAACATACTTACGGCAATTTTCAGGCTATGCCCTAGCATAATGGAAAACAAAATTACGCTCGAAAACTGAGTCCAATTTTGCGAATCTGGGGGATAACGGGGATCTCTCATGATTCACTCCCTTAGTAATTTTATTTCAACTCACCATAATTTAGATTAATTCTTAACTTAATTAAACCTTTCTATCAAGTCTATCTAGAATTTCTTTAACAGACTTTTATCTTTTTTCATAGTATCAATCAACAAAAACTTAAACGTTTAAATATGCCTTATTGGCCTCAGAATAAATCTTTAAAGCCATAGCCATCTGCCTCTCTGCCGAGTCACCCTGAGACTCAAACCATGCCAACACATCTTGATCAACCCTTAAAGTTATCGTTACCTGACTCTTAGGAGCGCGACGTACCACAGCCTTAGCAAACATCTCAGGCGTAACCTCTGGACAGTCGGAAAAATCAATATCCTCATCAGACATTGCATCCAACCTCGCCAAATCAGTTTCAGACTTGTTCAAAATAGATTTGTTGTTCATATTTACTAGCCTTTCTTGCAGAAATAATACGGACTAAATCATCATTTTCAGTATGTACGACAGCGATTATCCGACCCTGAAACAAACCAAAAGTTATAAATCGCTGTTCACCGTAATTATAGCGATCATCCTCAACCGTTACAGTGTCACTATCAAAAACAGTGGAAACATCGATAAAGTCAAAACCATGCTTACGAATATTGGCTAAACGCTTATTTTCATCCCATTCAAATTTCATCATTAGTTATCAATATCGAGAGTGGCAATTTCTCCTAGAATTTTCTCAATTGATCGCAACTTTTTAGGCTTGTAAAACACCTTATTAAAATTAATTTTTACTCCTAACCCAAGGTTTCGTAATATATTTTGGCATAAATTCAGTAATAAAAATTAGGCGCAGTAAAACTGGGGTTGGTTCCCCTAAGTCGTGTTGGATAGGTTTAGACGCTTAGGGCAAGGTCACTTAGGGCAATCCATTTGTCTCCAAAGGTTGTGCAACAGTGGGCTTGAGTGCCAGAAATTTCGCCAATGACTAAAATTTCCCCTGGATATTTTTCACAAGTAACGATGGAACCCGCTTTTAGGGTGCGATCGCATTCAAGCTGTTTCACTTCTATTTCCATTTCAGGTTTTTTCACTTCCATGCAGTTTTCAATACTATTATCATCCCCCCCCCCCCCCTCATTTTTAGGGGGTGTTAGTGAGGGTGTTAGTGGGGGTGTTAGTGGGGTGTTAGTAAAAGTGTTAGTGACCTCTAAGCCTTTATCTACAACGCTTTCAAGATTACTAACAAGATTTTCGGGAAGAGTGATAGGAGGGGGGGGGGTCACTATATTTTGATCATTTTCAGGCGATTTACCGATAGTAAAATGGTTTGGAATGAAATAAACTTTTTTACCAGTTGACTTAGACCGATCAGTAGAAACCAACTCACGATCTTCTAATCGGCTGAGAACGACATAAACATTTGAGTATCCGCCCATTAAATCTTTAAT
>JBEIFD010000428.1:0-3873 GCA_040382535.1 Merismopediaceae cyanobacterium | reverse complement strand
TTATTAACCGATGGATTAGTGAAAAGAGGCCATGAAGTCACCCTATTTGCCTCTGGAGATTCGACAACCTTGGCTGAGTTAGTTGCTGTTCATCCACGAGCATTACGACTAGATGATCAGATTAAAGAATATGGTATTTACGATATGCTCAATCTCTCTGCGGTTTATGAAAGAGCAAACGAATTTGATATTATTCATTCCCATGTCGGTTGTGTGTCTTTAACCTATGCTTCTTTAGTGAAAACGCCTACTGTTCATACCTTACACGGTATTTTTACTCCCGACAATGAAAAGGTATTTAAACATGGTCGCAAACAACCTTTTATCAGTATTTCCCAGTCTCAACGGGAACCTCGATTAAATCTTAACTATGCGGCAACGGTTTATAACGGAATTGATCCCAGTCGTTATACGTTTCATCCTGAATCGGATAATCCACCCTATTTAGCTTTTTTAGGTAGAATATCTCCTGAAAAAGGGCCTCAATTAGCGATTGAAATTGCCAAACGGAGTGGTTGGAAACTCAAAATAGCGGGAAAGGTTGATCCCATCGATCAAGAATTTTTTGAAACTCAGATTAAACCTCTGTGTGATGGTCAGCAAATTGAATATTTAGGAGAGGCTAAACATGAAGATAAAAGCGTTCTTTTAGGAGGAGCGTTTGCCACCCTGTTTCCCATCACCTGGCGCGAACCCTTTGGTTTGGTAATGGTGGAATCAATGGTTGTAGGAACGCCTGTCATTGCCATTAATTTGGGATCGGTTTCAGAGGTGATCGCTCACGGCAAAACAGGTTATATCTGCAATACGGTTGATGAGTGTGTTGCCGCCCTTGATAAGGTTCCTTCCCTGAGTCGCGATGCGTGTCATCAGTATGTTGTGGATAAGTTTAGTGCGGAACGGATGATCACTGGTTATGAGGAGGTTTATAAGCAAGTAATGGCGGAGAAATATGCTCAAAATGGTTATACTCATCAAATAGCGGGAGTATTTTGAGATCTTTTTGTATAAAAACTGAATTAAAAGGCTCTAAGCGGTCACAAATTTAGATTGCATAATGATTTTGTGGAAAGTCTTTTAACAAGGGGCTTAAGCCCCTTGCCTGTATGTATCTTAGAGAATGGACAGTTTAACAGTTTAGTCACTTTTTAGAACGTATTTGCAAGAATGGGTTTGAAAATTTTGCCGAACTTCTTCGCTGGTAACAACTGGGGGCTAATTTGCGTGAGAATCCTCCAATTCTTGCCTGATCTAGCCGTTGCCCTCGCGATTTTGACGTTCTTAGAGAGAGTTAGAGCCTTCTTTTTAAACCTATTCTTAGGATTAAGTAATTTTTCAAGAGATTTCTAATCGTTTAGATTTCCAATTTTTCCTGGATGCCTCCGTTAATTCTCCTCGAATTCCTTGGGAGCTTGGAAGGATGATACGTTAGATTTGGAACCTTTAAATTGCCCAGAAGTCATACAAGAGTTAGTATTTTGTGATAAAACCAAGATTAATCATTGGCAGGAACCCAATATTTTTTTGGGGAAGTGCATCTTTTTCGGCGATCGCCGTCAGGGAACTCAGAGGGAATCGACGCTCTCAGGGTGTCTTGGAGTCGTAGCCCAGACCTAATTTGCGAGAGATTGTTTTCCATTCTCTACTGAATAAGGTAAGTTATTTAACGAGAGAAGTCTTAATTCATAAGTTCTGGTTAAGAGATGACTTCTTTTTGACTGGACAAACAACCCCATGAAATCAAACAGCCCCCTACTATCCATGCTGATGTCTCGTTCTCTAACGATCCTTGGTACGAGTGTCATTTTTGCCCTCACCTCTGGCATCGTCACCACCGCCCAGACTTCTCCTTCTCGCCCTCCCGCTCCCTGGGCTAAGTCCTCAATGAAGGCCAAGCCTGCTGCGGATCCCGCAAATTTATCCTCAGAGTCTAAGCCAGGTGTCGGAACTCAAGCCGTGTCGGATTTCTCCTCGGAACAGCCCTTGCAAGCCAGCGCGATCACCTTTCCTCGTCAAAGCTCTCAATCGACCGCAAACCCTTCTTTCCAAAGGCCCAATCCCCTGGCTCAATCGACTCAAAATCCTGTTTTTCCAGCTAATCCCGCCAATGATACAACTGGAAACGTCCCCCCTGCCAATCCTGCCCCGAATGAGTTGAATTCTAGTGGTAATCCTTTAATTTTCCCGACTAATCCCCAGGAAGTCGATACCACAACCCGTCAGTCGATTACCCTCAATCAGGCGATCGAATTGGCCTTGCGCAACAATAAAGATTTTCAAGCGGCTCGTATTGCCCTTGAAAGAAGTGAGGCGAATTTAATCTCGGCTCGTGCGGCCCTATTTCCGAGCTTGACGACGGAATTTGAGTTAAGTAGAGACAATAGTGCTGCTACTGAGATACAAAATGCGCTTGCTATTCAAAATGCTGCAAATTCTCCCGTTCCCATCGATCCTGTTCTCCAAGGCGAGTCTTCAACTAACGCGACAGGTAATGTGCAATTGACCTACAATATTTTTTCTGGGGGGGAACGGTCAGCCCAAATTGAAAAGGCAGAAAAACAAGTCCGTAGTAGTCGGTTGCAGGTAGAAGTAACGGCTGAACAAACTCGTTTTAGTGCAACGGATAGTTACTATGCTCTTCAGGGAACCGATGCCCAGGTCGCGATCGCCCAGGCTTCCGTCGAAGATGCGTCCCAAAGTTTGAGAGATGCCCGATTATTGGAGCAAGCAGGACTGGGAACTCGCTTTGATGTATTACGAGCCGAGGGAGATTTAGCCACTGCCAACGAAGCCTTAACGCGGGCAATTTCTGATCAAAGAACCGCCAGACGGAGATTAGTGCAAATTCTGGGGGTGGGACAAAAAGTTGAACTCACGGCCGCCGACCCGATCACCGAAGCGGGAGAGTGGACAATTCCCCTAGAAACCAGTATTGTTCAAGCCTATAAAAACCGCGCCGAACTCGAACAGCAATTATTGCAAATCGATATTTATGAACAAGACCGTTTTATTGCCCTCTCCTCCATTCAGCCCAAGGTTGACTTTTTAGCCAATTACAATTATCAAAATAACTTTGACAGCTCCGTTGGAGTGGTGGATGGTTATTCCTTTGCCGCTAGGGTTCGCTGGACATTTTTTGATGGGGGCAGAGCCTTTGCTGAAGCACGGAGAGCCGATCGCGACATGGACTCGGCCCAGACTGAATTTGCCAAACAACGGGATCAAATTCGCTTTGATGTGGAAGAATCCTATTACACCCTCACTTCAACCAAGGAAAATATCAGCAGTACTCGCACTAACGTCACCCGTTTTGAAGAAGCCCTCAGACTGGCGCGGTTACGGTTCCAGGCAGGGGTGGGAACCCAAACGGATGTGATTAACGCCCAACGGGATTTGGCCAATGCACGGGGACGCTATCTCCAGGCGATTATTGGCTATAACCAGGCCTTGAATAAAATACAACGGGCGGTTAGTAATTTACCCGATAATAATTTGTTCCAAATTCGTTAGGTTAAGGGCAAAGCTAGGCAAATTTTAAATAATACTGCTTCTTTTGCGGGCTTCTTTGTAGGATGTCCCTATTTTTTGGAGTCCACTCCGTAGCATTTGTTGTTCTAATAGGGCAAAAAATCGAGCGCGATCGCCGCCTCTGACGACGGCCTGGTTGTGGGCTTCCGCGATCGCCACAGGATACCCGTAACCCTTACTGACTTGGGCTAACATAATTCCCAGCGATCGGTCTAACAGGTCTGGATCTTGGACGACCCAGGCGGGAAACTCCACGCGGGCAATCTCAGTTCCCACATTGACATAACAAAAATAAACCCGTTGGGATTCGGGATATAAATCCAAAATACGGGAAGAACTCTGCCA
>JBEIFD010000427.1:0-3875 GCA_040382535.1 Merismopediaceae cyanobacterium | reverse complement strand
GTCAAACATGGGCTGTCTGTGGCTTTTGAGTTGTTTTTTTGAAGACTATAACTTTACTACATTCAGCCCTCTCTCTTCACACCCTTTTTTTGGCTAAGGTATTGTTAATTATTTCCCCATTTCCTCTAAGCCTTACACCATAAATTTTTTCGCCTTTAATCAAACTACACCAGTGCCCTGGTCTTCTGACTAGGGTTAAGAACACCGACGACCACACGGATTACATTGACATTTGGACTTACCATTATGGGTAGAATCATTCTTGATAGTCTGAAGAGAGCCACAACTTTGGCAAGGCTTTTTAAGATTAGTCTTTGAGGGACAATATTTCTCAGTTACAGCAAATTGCAATCAAACGTGTATGTGTGCAAAACAGTAAAGCTTTGCCTGGACTTGATTTGGTGAATTGCTCTTGTGGTAGGTTTGATCGAAAACTGCTGTAATTGCTGTTCTACTGTCAATTGAGTTAAGATAAAAAATAATAGTGCAAAAATGTTAGTCATAAAAACATTGATTTAGGGGATAGATTTGATAAAAATTTATGTTAGTTAATATTCTACATAATCTTTGCCCCATAAGCTCTTTAGATCACTATTACTATCGAATCACTACCTATTTTTGGGTTGGGAATCGGTTGTTAAAGTCCGTCAATTATTTTGCAGAAACTACATTAAATTTTTGATAATCAGGATAAGCAGTAAAAGTTTTTCTTTTTTTGTACCTTTAAGGATTGGGGTTGTAGTGTTATAGTTTTAGCCAGTGATTTTAATGATTTTCGATTACACAATTAACCCTATGCCAACCACCACCACTCCGACAAAACGACGCTCTATCTGGCAACTAGCTTGGGAAAGTTTACAAACAGGTGGCCCTTCCATGTGTCAATTTGCGATTACCAGTGCTTGCAATGCCCGTTGCGGTTTTTGTAATTTTGCAGTGGATAAAATGCCCAAGGAGGAACAACTATTTGTAACCCTAGAGCAAGCAAAATCCGCCGCCGAAAATCTCTATCGCAATGGTATTTATTTTATGATTTATGTCGGGGGTGAACCGTTATTGCATCCTGATTTAAATGAAATGATTGCCCATGCGTCTAGTATTGGCATGGCTCCCATGATTGTCACTAATGCGGGGCTTTTGACTCCCGATCGCATTAAACAATTAGCTGAAGCAGGTTTGGTGAGCGTGATTATTTCTATCGATGCAACGGAGGTCGGTAAACATGAAGAAAATCGTGGTTTAAGGGGAGTCTGCGATCGCATTAAAATTGCCAATCAAGAATTTAAGAAATATAAAATCGGGACGACCGCTTCTGTCACCATGAGTCGATTAATTGATGACTATCAAGCGTTACCACCTTTTTTAACAGAATTAGGTTTTGATAGTGTGACATTTTCCTATCCCCTCACTACCTTAGCTTCTTCCTATTTAGGATACGCTGAATCCAATTTAGTTGACTACACACCCGAAGAATTAAACGAAAGATTTGAAGCGATTAAAGCCTTAAAACAGGAATTTCATGTCGTCAATCCGACTTCTTCCATTGAAGATATGCAACGACATTTGAAAAAAGAACCTGAACAATTTGGCTGTTTAGGCGGCTGGAAATTTTTCTATTTAGATTGGGAATTAAATTTATTTCGTTGCCATAATTGGGCAAAACCCCTATGCCATGTCAGTGAATTTGATGGTTCCCAACGAGTGCGAGACGGTTGCACGGCTTGTATGATGGATTGCTATCGAGACTCTAGTGTTATGCAACATATCGCCGTATCGGTTAGTGATGGTTTTAAATCCCTCGCCGCAGGAAATATTAATCAAGCTTTTCAAGATTGGTTTAATGAAAAAAATTGGCTTTCTTTAAAGTCAGTGATCGAAGAAGCCAAATGGTTGCCTCGTTTATAATGAATATCGAAGCAATGATTAATGACAACCTGGATTTAAACCGCCAAGAATTTTTGAATGACTTCCTGACTCAATTCACGGGTCGGGCCAGAAGCCACAATTCCCCCTTTTTGCATCGCGTAATATTTATCCGCTTGACGAACAAAATGTAAATGTTGCTCGACTAATAAAACCGATATTCCTGTTGCTTGAATAATCCGTTTGACTGCCGCTTCTATTTCTAAAATAATGGAGGGTTGAATGCCTTCTGTCGGTTCATCTAAGAGCAAAAGTTTGGGTTTTCCCATCAAGGCACGGGCGATCGCCAATTGTTGTTGTTGACCGCCGCTCAAATCCCCACCCATACGGGATAACATGGTTTTAAGAACAGGAAAAAGTTCAAAAATTTCATCGGGAATTGTGGCATTTTTCGGTCTGCCTGTGGGTCTGGCTTCTAATCCGAGCAGTAAGTTTTCCTTGACCGTTAATCGGGGAATCACGTCTCGACCTTGGGGAACATAACCAATGCCTAATCTTGCTCGCTTATCTGTTGTCGTTGCGTTAATATTTTCCGCGCCGTAAACAATATTACCTGTGCGGGATTTGAGCAGTCCCATAATAGTTTTTAATAGGGTTGTTTTTCCTACTCCATTACGACCAATTAAACACACCATTTCGCCTTCAGGAATGGTCATATCGACATTGCGTAGGATGTGGCTTTCTCCGTAATAGACGTTGAGATTTGATAGTTGTAACATATTTAGTCGTTTTTAAAATGATGGGAATTGATGAAATTTAAGCAATTTGTTATTCAACTTCATTTTGAATAGCTTCGACAATTTCAGGGGATAATTCCAGTAATTGAATTAACTGTTCATAGGTGTTTGATTTAGTTGATGTTTCTGAAGATATGGCTTTTTTAAAAATGGCTTGATAGCTCACTTTTAAGATAAGTTTACGGTCTTCTAAATTATCTATTTCCGCGATCGCCTCTGGGATAGAAGTATCGACTTCCTGTAGGAGATAATCCTTTAATTCCTCTTCTAATTTTGACTGATCTTCTGTTTTTTCGGCAAAAACCAAGCTTAATTGGTGAGCAATGCTAGACATTTCTTCGGGCGATAATTCACCGTCTTGCAGGGCGATCGCTTCAATAATGCGTAAAATTTTCAACTGATGACCCGAAAGCGAACTTTCCTGCCCCAGATACACTTCAATCACGCGGGGATCGCTCTGTACTTCATCCATTGTTCCTTCACAGAGAACGGAACCCTGGTGTAATACGGTGACTTTTCGCGCAATTTGCCTGACGAACTCCATATCATGCTCAATTACGATAATCGAGTGACTTTCCGCCAAAGCCAGCAGTAATGCGCCCACATTTTCGGTTTCTTCATCGGTTAAACCCGCGACAGGTTCATCCACTAACAGCAAATCAGGCGATTGGGCGACTAACATCCCGATTTCTAGGCGTTGTTTTTCGCCATGAGAGAGGAGAGCGGCGGGAAAATTGGCCTTGGCAGTTAAACCAACGGTTTCTAATAATCCTGCGACGCTACGATTTTCAGCAGAGGATGCTTTACCAAAGAGGGTTGACCAGACATTTTTCTTGCCATTAACGGCCAAATCTAAGTTTTCACTAACACTTAAGTTGAGATAAACACGGGGCGTTTGAAATTTGCGACCGATGCCCAAGCAAGAAATTTTATATTCAGGAATATTGCGGAGATTTTTGCCTTTAAATAGGACTCTTCCCTCGGTTGGCTGGACTTTTCCTGTAATAATATCCAGAAAGGTGGTTTTCCCCGCACCATTGGGGCCAATGATGACCCGCAATTCCCCTGCATCCATACTAAAATTCAGTTGATTTAGGGCTTTGAAGCCATCAAAACTGACGGTTAGATTTTCTATCTCTAGGATTTTTCCAGTCATTAGTTTTTTGTTAAGGCGGTTTTATTGAAAGAAAATATTTGTCTAATCTTACTGTATCT
>JBEIFD010000426.1:0-3882 GCA_040382535.1 Merismopediaceae cyanobacterium | reverse complement strand
TTTCTTCTGGCTCTGAAAAAAGCTCCATAACGAGATCCGTGATGAGTTCCTCACGTTTTTCTTCAGGAATCAGGGCCAAATTCCAAGCCATCACTGCAAAGTCTATCAAATTGGAACGGTCTTCATAGGTTTCTGTCTCTTCTAGAAAAGGTTGGACATATTCAAGCAAGATCTCAGACATTTTTCTAAAATCTTTAGGATTCTCAACAAACTCAGTACCTTCATAGTCAGGATCGTTTTCCATTTCCTGTTTAAAACGTTTCAAAGCCGCTAGTTCTCTTTGTCGTTGAGACGAGAACGCTGACGATTTTTGTTGTTGGACACTATCGGGGTAAAAAAGTTGACGAAATTCTTTTGATTTTCTAGCCATAGTAGTTTTTTGATGAGTAACGTTTAAACATTTTTAGCATTCTTTGGGTCACTAAAAACCCCCCTTAGATATTAATTGTATCGACAAAAATCGCGATCGCGTCTTTGAAGTCAAAAAAATCACATTTTAAAAGAAGATGCCACAGAAATATGGAAACGACCAGAATTTTCTGTTAGTTTAAAATCTGTAATAAATCGTTTTTCTTCTGCAAAGAACTTTAGTTTTCGCTTAATTAATTTTTTCATAAGCCCTTGAAGTTCCTTTTCAGCCTCAATCTCTTCTGGATCTGAGGAGTTGCCTGGAAAGATTTTCTTCAAGAGTTCCTGAGCTTTCTCTTCAGAAACCAGAGCCATATTCCAAGACATTATTGCAATTTCTAGCAAATTGGAACACTCTTCATAGGTTTCTGTTCCTTCTAGAAAAGGTTCGATATATTCCATCAAAACTTCAGACATTTTGGCGAGATTTTTAGGAGTCTCAACAAATACGGCATTTGTACCTTCAACACTATTTTCTATCTCCTGCTTAAAGCTTTTAAACGCCGCTAGTTCTTTTTTTCGTTGAGATGGAGTCACGGATGTATTCCGTTGTTGAATACTATCGGGGTAAAAAAGTTGACGGAATTCTTTTGATTTTCTAGCCATAGTAATTTTCTCGTGATTAACGTTTAAACATTTTTAGCATTCTTTGGGTCACCAAAAAACCCCCTGAAATATTAATTGTACCCACAAAAATCGCGATCGCGCCCAAAATTGTCGTGGGTGAATTCAACGGGCCAGAAATCTGTAACATTCCTCCAATAATGATGATGCCGCTAATGGCATTGGTCACGCTCATTAAAGGCGTATGCAGGGCAGGAGAAACATTCCAAATCACCTGCCAACCGACGATACAAGCCAAAACAAACACCGTTAAATGGGTTAGAAAAGATGCAGGCGCACCAATACCGATTCCGATTAACGCTAGGGTGATTAACGCAATCCAAAGAATACTTTGATTTTTGGGTTTGGGTTTTTCCGCATTTTCTAACGCGATCACTGAATTTTTAGCGGGTTCTGTTTTAACAGGAGAAGGATTCACCACTTTCGGCGGTGGCCAGGTAATTTTGCCCTCTTTTAGTACCAAAGCTCCCCGAACCACCTCATCCGCTTCATTCACCTGGTATTTCTCCGCTCCCCCCATATCTTTTAGCAAATGCCAGAGATTTGTGCCATAAAGCTGACTAGACTGGTTCGCCATCCGACTCGGTAAATCCGTATAACCAATAATCGTTACCCCTTTATAGCGATAAACTTCCCCTGGCTTAGTTACTTCACAATTTCCGCCCTGTTCCGACGCTAAATCCACGACCACCGAACCATTTTTCATACTAGAAACCATTGCTTCCGTAATCAGTTTGGGCGCAGGACGACCAGGAATTAAGGCAGTAGTGATAATAATATCGACTTCCTTAGCTTGCTCGGCAAACAAAGCCATTTCGGCATCAATAAATTCCTTACTCATCGTCTTAGCATAACCACCTTCCCCCGTTCCATCTTCAGCAAAATGCAATTCTAGAAATTCACCGCCCAAACTTTCGATTTGTTCCTTGACCACAGGACGGGTATCAAAGGCCCGCACGATCGCGCCCAAGCCCTTAGCCGTACCAATGGCCGCCAAACCTGCTACCCCTGCACCGATTACCAGAACCTTCGCGGGAGGAACCTTGCCCGCCGCCGTAATTTGTCCCGTAAAGAAACGACCAAAATTATTCGCCGCTTCAATTACTGCTCGATAACCCGCAATATTGGCCATAGAACTAAGAGCATCTAGCTTTTGCGCCCGACTAATGCGAGGAATGGCATCCATCGCCAAAACAGTAGCTTGACGCTCGGCGAGTTTTTCTAATAATTCGGCATTTTGGGCGGGCCAAATAAAACTAATCAGGGTTTTGTTGAGGGGAAATTGGGCCACTTCGTCGGGGGAAGGGGGACGGACTTTGAGAATAATATCGGCTTCAGTTAAAAGGGTAGTGATATCAGCAACAATACGACAATCAGCGTTTTGGTAAGCTTCATCGCTAAAGTTTGCTAAAGAACCCGCTCCCGTCTGAATAATCACTTCAAAGCCTAATTTTTGCAGCTTTTTAGCAGTATCTGGGGTCGCCGCAACCCGACATTCATTGGCGTAGGTTTCTTTGGGAATACCAATGATTTTAGGCTGATTTTGCGCTGAAATAGGCATTTCGGTCGTCTTGATGGGGTTGGGAACGGCGATCGTCATAAATTTTCCTAGTAACTAATTTTCAGGCAACAGGAGGTAACTTTTGTCGGGTGATGCTGATTTGTAGAGAAGTTTGAGATAAATAACGATCTTACTGCATCTCTTTTGCATCCTACGATGCTCTCTGCGTTGCTTGGAGATTTTTTCAATAATTTTTAACAAATAGGGTTATGGTTGATAGTTTAATCACAAAAAAACGATTAAACTAAATATTACGCCGAATTTAGACATATTCAGTCTTTCTAAACCTGATCAATGAAAACCCTACATCTGCAACTTAAGGAAAGCGATCGCCGCACGGTAGAACTACGTTATCAAAGCGGTTCGGGCTACACCAGCCAGATATTGAACCTGGCAGAAATTCAGGAATTATTAGAAGCAGAAAAGGTGAACTATACCGAGCAAAATCCGCGCTTGGTAGAATTTGGGCAACGGTTATTCAATTGGTTAGACGGATCGGGACGCTGGTTAAGTCGCTTGATTGACGGTCAAAGCGATCGCCTTTTGGTGTTGGCCATTGATTGCAGTCAGGGGTTAGCGGTATTGCCCTGGGAAACGTTGCACGATGGGCGACAATTTTTGATTGATGGGGTAAATCCGACCATTGTGCCTGTACGTTGGCTTCCCAAAAAGGAGAATTTACCAACGGAGGCTTTACCTGAGCGGCCTTTGCAGGTTTTGTTTATGGCGACGGCTCCAGAAAATGTGGAACCCGTGCTGGCTTTTGAAGTGGAAGAAAGTTTGATTTTGCAGGCCACCGCAGGCATGGGTTTGGATTTACGGGTAGAAGAAAGTGGTTGTTTAACGGAATTAAAGGCTTTTTGGGGACGATTAGGGGGAAATTTTGATGTTTTTCATCTATCGGGTCATGCGGACATTACTTCAGGGGAAAAGGTCGAGCCTGTTTTTATCACGGAAAGCGAAACGGGGGAATGTGTCTATGCCACTGCAGCAATTCTAAATTTGAAAAATCAGGAGGAATTAGCGGGGAGCAGAGGGTCAAATTGCTCAAGCATAAAATCAAGAAGGTGTTGCAAGTGATCAAAGACAAAATAAGTAGTAAGAGTGCGTAAGTCCGAAAAAAAACGTCTTCGAGTGCCTAAAAGTCGTCGTATACGCTGGTAAGACTCATCTAAAAGCTGCAAAACGGTGTGAAACAAGAAAGAAAGCAGATTTAGGGTGAGCAAGAAGGAAGCAAGATGCTGAGCACCATGACCAAAATTATGTTCTAAATGATAACCCTGAGTCTT
>JBEIFD010000425.1:0-3890 GCA_040382535.1 Merismopediaceae cyanobacterium | reverse complement strand
GAACAATTCTTCCCCCATCCAATTGACCTGCGGGTAATAAATTCAGCGCATTAATCACTAAACCCAACCATCCCAAGGCAACCAGGGGACTAATATCCACAATCGATTTTTGTAACTCTTCCCCTAAAACAACTCGTGCTAAAGAACCGATGAGAATTGAACCTTGGAAAAATTGGGTTGGGAGTTGAAAAAGACTGCCTGGATGGGAAATCACCAATCCAATGAATAAGATAACTAGGGACACTAAACCCCCAAGAGCAGGGCCAGCAAAGGAAATATCAAATAGAGTAGCGCGATCGCGTAAAAGAGATTCAAAACGGGTAATCGCACCGAATGAGCCGATCTGCCAATTAGGAAGGAAAAAAGGGATACTCAGACGAACTTGACGACGTTTTGCTATCAGATAATGACCAATTTCATGAGCCGCTAAAATTCCCCAGAGTCCGACAGCTAAAGGCAAAGCTTCGGGATAACGCCGCCACTCAGCAGATAAATCGAATCCTAATAAAAGGGCGATCGCCTCTAGACTGGTAGCCAGAGTTGCCAAGAGGAGAACTAGGGCCAGATTTTTTTGAACCAGGGTTGCGGGTTGAGGATCATTGGTACTGGGAAGAATAATGACAATGGGCCGCTCTTCCGTTCCTTCTACTAAAAAGAGTCGATATTTTTCGCCAAAAATTGCGGTTAATTTTTCAGAAAGTTTGGGATATACCGTATCAGGATCACCCCGCAGATTCCCCTTGAAAATCGCGCCTTCTTGATAGGAAATCGTTTCAGTTGCAAAAAAAGTATCGATACTAAAAATGCCTTTCAGCAGGGCCAAATCTTCTTCGGGAATGGGTAGAACTTCGGGAATGATCGCGGTATTTTCAGGGGTTGAACCTGAAGCAATCTCAGCAGAACCAGGAGATTCTAACTGGCTTAAGGCTTTGAGGCGTTGGGCGGCTTTTTCTTTTAGCATCACATCCTGACCCAGGTTGCGGAGTTGTTTACCTAGATAGATATAAATCCCCACTGAAACCACTAGCAGTAAAAGAATGCCAACAATATTCAGATAAATTCCTGCGGCTACAAGACTAAAGAAAATCAGCCAGGGAGACATTAAAACGAGGGACTGTAACCAGGCTAAGATGCCCAATTTACCGAAGGGTTTCGCGCGATTAAATCCCCAAACCAAAATTCCTGCGGCCAGAATGAGAATTAGAATAATGACCAAAGGAGTTCCTGCCGCGATTGCATTTGTCGCATTTTCAGCCGTTTCAGAAGCATTAACCATAGTTTAACGTGACGTTTGATGATGTTCTACCGCCGCTCGGAGATTGCCTTGGGAGTTATCCAACAGGGATTGACCCGCCTCGGCATCTAGCCCCGTCCAGTGCATGAGTAAGGCCAGTTTAACCCGTCTTCCACTCCGCTCTAACAAAAATCCACAGTCTTCACGGCTGAGGTCGGTCAAATCTTCTAACATCTTCAGGGCGCGGTCATGCAATTTACGGTTTGTGACAGCTACATCGATCATGCGATTGCCATAGACTTTGCCTAATCCCACCATCACGCTGGTAGAAAGAATATTCAAGGCCATTTTAGTCACGGTTCCTGCTTTGAGACGAGTTGAACCCGCGACAATTTCGGGGCCAGTCAAGAGGCGAATATCCACATCTGCTTCGATTTTCACCTGGTCTTTAGGCACACAGCTAATGGCGATCGTGGTGGCTCCCCGTTGTTTAGCGGCTTTTAAGGCCCCATGCACGAAAGGAGTGGTTCCCCCTGCGGCAATGCCCACGACCACATCTTTTTGGCCAATGTGACGTTGAGCGATCGCGTCTGATCCATCTTCGGCTCGGTCTTCTAAATCTTCGGAACTACGAACTAAGGCCCCTGCTCCCCCCGCAATAATCCCCTGTACCATCTCAGGCGGTGTGCAAAAGGTGGGAGGACATTCTGCCGCATCTAAAACCCCTAAACGGCCACTGGTTCCTGCTCCGACATAAAATAATCTGCCGCCTTGACGCAAGCAAGCTGTGGTGAGATCAATTGCCTGTGCTAATTCCTGTTTTGCCTCGGCGATCGCGGCTAGAGTCAGGGCATCTTCTTGGTTAAACAGTTCGACTAATTGGAGAGAAGAGAGTTGATCAAGATTTTGACTGTTAGGATTAACTTGTTCGGTTAACAGATGACCCCGTTGTTCGAGTGAATTCATTAGTTTCTCAATGGCTTTTTTTCTACTGTAAAACTAAAGCAGTCCTTCTAAACGACGACGGATACTATCTAGTTCACTCTGGGGAATATCTGATTCGGGTTCCTCGGCTTCCATTGGTTTAGGATTAGCCGTATCCCAATCGGGTTCAGGGACATTGTTTTCAGGGGGAATCGCTAACATTCCATCTCCGACAATTTCATACTCATAGTCCGCTTCCCGACAAAACGCTTCAATATCCCCCGAATCCATTGCCTCTACTGTCGGAACGGGAAAATCCTGCGCCTCTAATAACAGCGCGAAACGGGTTGCGTCATCCTCAGACTCAAACATCAAAATTTTATTGCGCCCGCCCATTTGAATGGTGTGTATTCCTTCATTTTCGGTACGGGCATTGAATAGCAATATATAAACACGCATAGATCCAGTGATCACTAGGGAATTTACCAAGACGACAATACTACGAGAATAGCGGAATTTGCGTCTGAATTAAAGGGGGAGTCAGCAGAAAATAATAATAACGAAAGTCCGAAATTAGTTTAAAATCAACCATTTCTGACCGTTAAGCCGTTGGAGAACATAACGCACCATCAAATCCAAGCTGACCTTCCGTTCGTCAATCATGAAAGATTCAATGGTACTGGGGCGACTTCCTCCCGTTGCATAGGAAAATCCTTTGTTACCGCCAATTGTTTCGTCCCAAAAATAGAGATTAAATTGACGCTGACCTTTTTGCCAAGTGCCAACAACTTGCCAACACTGTTCGCTGGGATCGGCTCCCAAAATTGGTAAAGACTGTTTTTGGAACGTTACCGCTATTTCTGGGATTCCTGCTGTGGCAAGGGCCGTTTTCAGGGAAGGCGTAAAGTGTTGCTCCATAAACTCGGCGAAGGGTTTATCTTCGATCGCGGGTTCTTTGACTTTTTTGGCCGCAGGGGGCTTTTCGGGGGTGGGTTTAGTGTCTTCTGGCATAATTCTTAATCGGCGATCGCTCAATCAGGGTGATATTCCGTAAAGATTCTTTATGAATATAGCGCGAAACATCCCGTTTGCTCATTTTTTTATTCAATCGGAAAACGAGGAGGGCAGGAAAATTGGTTTTAGCTTGTGGCGATCGCAGATTTATGATTATTCAGTCATCACGATTGGCTCAATTTTGGGGTGAAGGGCGATCGCCGTTTTGTTTCTATCCAGTCATCAGAACGAAATCTGCTTTATGTTATGATGATAAGTCTTATTTAAAGGCGTAGGATTATGTCACAAATATTTACTCAAACACAATCAACAATTTTGAATGATTTGCAGTTATTAAACTCTCAAGATCAGCAAACAGTATTAGATTTTATACGTTTTTTAGTGAGTAAAAATCAGACTGAAAATATTGAAAATTTTGCTGATAAACCCAAGGAAGTTTCTTTTTATGAAGCAACCAAAGAGTGGTCACCTCATTACTCATTACACAAGTGAGATGCTCCCTTATAGATTTATAGATTCGGGTGTTTTAGGTCTGTTAACTAATCCGAAAAAACAAGGGAAACCTGCTCAATGTGAAGATTGGCTTTATTCCCTTTTGGCTAAAGGGGTTTATGTTGTTAGGAATGAAAAATAAATAACCGAGGCATTTTGTTTTTGGATAAAGGTGAAGCTGTTGCTTCGGCATTCAAAATGCACAACTTAATAAATCTTCATTCCT
>JBEIFD010000424.1:0-3892 GCA_040382535.1 Merismopediaceae cyanobacterium | reverse complement strand
TCTCTCAATGGGTAGTCCCTTGAAGCAGCTCTATGGACTTGCATTTCCCCATCTCTACGATTGGGTGAATTATGATAACGAGGAAAGAACTAACAGCAATCCTCCTAACCCGAATAATTTGGGTTTGGAACAGTGGGTCAATATGTTTCGTAGTGGTGACTATGTAGGACGTTATCTCTGGCGATCGGAGAAAACACTATCCGATGATGACCTGTTTAAATCAGCGTGGACTGAGTTACAGGAGTTACAGGAGGAACAATCACCCAATAGGATTAAATGTCGTGAATCTTGCCTCGGAGCAGGGGCACACGCTCATTATTGGGATGCAACTAATAAAGTAGCTGAAATCATTAATGACCTCATTACTGAAGCTTCTAAAGGTATTGTTAAGGCAGAGTTCAGGGACAAAAGTAGATTAGTGAGAGGAAGAAAAGTATATAGGTAATGTTCTAGACCTGTGGATCGTATTTCTAGAACACAGTAGTCCAATCATTGCGATCGCCTTTACCCCCGATGGACATTACTTAGTGCGATCGCCGATCTTGTTTATTTGGTTAAGGAACGCAACCCAACTAGGGAAAATGATAACCTGATTGCGGGTTACTGCGATCAACTTCTCTGATAAAGCGCGATCGCCTCTTTCAACATGATCGCCTCTCAATTTAAAAAGCGATACAATCGTTGTTGACCACGAGGTTATAAGCTATCCAGCGATGCAATATAATCGCATATCAAAAAAGCATTATTGATCAAACACCATGCAATACGAATATGAATGGGATCACAACAACGCACATTCCAACCTTCGTAAACATAGCATCTAATTTGCAGACGCAGTTTCTGTCTTTAATGACAACTTCGCCATCATCATTAGCGATGATCATCCCGACGAAGAAAGATTTATTATAATGGGATTAGACTTTTTCAGACGAATTCTGGTTATTGCTTATACCTATCGAGATCAAAATACAATCAGAATCATCTCAGCCCGCAAAGCAAACAAAATTGAACGCCAACAATATGAAGGATAAATCATGAAAGAACAATACGACTTTAGCACTGGAAAACGAGGCGCGATTGATCCCATTCCCCAAGGAAAAACCCAGATCACCTTATATCTTGATGATGAAATTATTGACTGGTTTCGAGAAACGGTCAACGCCCAAAATGGTGGTAACTACCAAACCTTAATTAACCAAGCCTTACAAGACCATATTCAACAAAAAGGAGAATCCTTAGAATCATTATTACGTCGCATTTTACGCGAAGAATTAACCACCTCTAAGTAGGTAGGCACAATTATTTTTCTAGAGAATCGAGTCACAGCAAGACTTTCAGGGTAATCCATTTTACATTTAATTCCAACCACCTACTTAAATAAAATAATGCGATAAATTGCCACCGCACTTAATCAACGAGTCAAAATGAGCCTTGTTAGCTGAAATCCTGCGATCGCCATCTTCTCGAATTATAAAAAAATGATCGCCTCTCAATTTAAAAAGCGATCGCATGAGACGTGATCAACGAAAAATTTACAGCAAGAGTGATTATAAAGCGTTTTAGCGATCGCCAATCTGTAGGTTGGGTTGACGACGAGAAACCCAACATTTCTGTACAAACAATATCTCCTTTCAAAAACGAATTAATTAATACCATTTTCATTTAATCAGCGATCGCACCATAATCAGAAACCCAGGGATCTAATTTGAATTCTGACTTTAAAAAATCAATAAAACAACTAATTTTAGCAGGATAAAAACGACTACGACGATAAACGGCATGAATGGGAAAAGGGGTCGGTTGATAATCTTGTAATATCACCTTGAGATCTCCCCGATAAATTTCATCCCCAAACATCCACACAGGCGCGATCGCAATCCCTAATCCAGATAATACTGCCGCTCGAACAGCGACCGAACTATTCGTTTGAAAACAGCCACTAACTCGTACCTTTATCAGTCCCTCTTTTCCCTGAAAATGCCATTCATTGACCGTTGCCAGACGGGTATAAACAATACATTGATGGTTCACTAACTCCTGTGGAGCTTGGGGTTCACCCATGTTTTCAAAATAGTCATTAGTTGCTACAGTAACACGGCGAGTTGTCCCAATGCGATCGCTGATCAAAGCATTATCCTGACGATTACCAATACGAATCGACAGATCTAAACCCTCTTCCACCATATCTACAAAATGATCCGCCATCATCAGATCTACCTTAACATCAGGATAATGGGTCATAAAGGCATTTAAACGAGGAACAATCTGCATTTGTCCAAAAAGGACGGGACAGCCCAATCGTAAAATTCCCGTTGCCTGTTCTTTCCCTGTTAAACTGGCTTCGGCTTCGGCAACGGTTTCTAATATTTGTTGGCAATACTGATAATATTTTTTCCCCTCCTCCGTCAAACTCAAATTCGTAGTAGAACGAGTCAATAACTGGACTCCCAGATATTTTTCCAAGGCCGCAATTTGCTTACTAATGGTCGGTTGCGTTGTCTGTTGTTCCCGTGCGACCGCAGAAAAACTATTCATTTCAATCGCCCTGACAAAACTCTGCATACAAGCAATTCGATCCATCATTGTACCTATTCCAAAATGGCATATAGCTTATTCTATTTTGCCTGCTTCCCAGAAAAAAAGAAATAAGTGATGATACTTGTATCAACTCATTTCACCCTAAAAAATTCAAATGTTAAAACTTAAATCCCTCAGTCCTTTCTTCGCGCCTTTTGCTTTAGCTACTGTTATTAGTGTCGGAGATGTGGCTGTTCATAGCTTTTTACCCTACTTCCAAGAGTCCGCGATCGCGGCTCCTGAAATGACCGTTCAAGAGAAGATCGAAACAGTCACTAAAAATAAAGGACAAATTGGTGGTGGTGATCAATTACGACGCTTTTTCTATGGCGATTTATTACCCCTCGGCGTACAACCAGGTGGCGCGGGCATGGTCGTTAATCTTTACAACAAAGCCAATGATGTCACTTTTTCCTATTGTGCGACCTATGACGTAGTTGTTGCAGTGAAAAAAGGAAAAGTCGCCATGTTTCCATCGGCTGAAGTTAAATAATTTGTCATTTTTTAACGTGGATTTAGGGGGATTAAATTCTCCATATTTATAGGAAAATCCCGTGAATTTACAACTCGAACTTTATAAATTTCAACGGGAGTTTTTGATAAAGTTTCCCCCTAAAAAAGCGGAGATTATGCAAAATGCGATCGAGGCATTAGCTAAAGATTTTCAAAACCAAAGAACTTTAAAAGTTGACGATCAAGCCCCCGATTTTATCTTAGAAAATATTGACGGTAAACCGATTCGTCTCTCTGAAAAATCACAAGAAGGAGCCGTTGTTCTCAGTTTTTATTTTGGCAGTTGGTGTCCCTATTGCAATTTAGAATTACGGGCTTATCAGGGACTATTGACCAAAATAAGCTCATTAGGAAGCTCAATGATTGCGATTTCCCCGCAAACACCCGATGCTTCTCGAAAAACAGCTTTGAGAAATTCACTTGCTTTTGATCTTTTGAGTGATAAACATTGCCAAATTGCCCGTGATTATGGCATTGTTTTTGAAGTTTCTGACCCACTAAAACAGCTTTATACGGAACTCGGCCACCCTCTGCCCGATTACAACGGCACAGAAGATTGGTTATTACCCGTTCCTGCCATTTTTATTATTGATCGCCAACAACAGATTGCCCTAGCCCATATTGATGTGGACTATCGTAAACGTTATGAACCCACCGACGCGATCGCGATTTTATTATCTCTCTTTGTCCCTCATTAATACCATTTTTCAAATAAATAATCTTTGATATGGAACTACAAGACATTTTTGCTTTATTGCATCCCGCGATCGCTATTACCGTTGTTTTTCCCTTGATTGGAATA
>JBEIFD010000423.1:0-3910 GCA_040382535.1 Merismopediaceae cyanobacterium | reverse complement strand
GTCCCCTCTGCTGAACAGCAAATGGGTTTATAATCTCTGAACCTCAACCCCTCGGAGCAATCGATTCTGGCGGGTTTGTTGGCTCTGCAACTGAATCCAGCCTCGATTGATGCCAATATTTTTCCGATGTTGACCCTAGAACCTGATCTTAAAATTGCCATGCGTGAGCGGGGATTAGGCGGTTCCCATGCCCTTTTATTGCAACGACTTGCCCCCAATAATTTGCAGAGTACTCCTGAAAAAGCGACGTTGATTCGTCAACAGGCAACGGATCAAGTTTTTGCTCAAAAATTATCCGTTTCCCAAACCCGTCAATTAGTCCAGGATTTTCGCCGACGCTATAGTTCCACTATCGAGAATCCGACCACTGCGGTTCGGGCGGTATCGAGTGTCAGTCAGGCGATCGCGGAATTATCCCCCGATCAATTAACGATGGTAGAAACCGAGAGTCTAGAACGATTAGCCCAGTTGTTGACGACTAAGCTTCAGGATGTTTCCCAGGTGTTGCAGTCCCGACAATAAGACAAAATAAAGCTAAATAAAATTTTTGGACAATGCGCTTCAAAATGGGTTACGGTAATAAAAATTTTTACTCTTGTTTTTTTAGTCAAGCCAAAATTTTATTGATGGGCTATATCTAGGAGCCGATATTTTTTCATAATCCCAATTAATAGGGATGTGATGACAAAAATGGTTGGTTATATCCTAATAATAGCGTTTTTCTGCTGAATCTTGCCGCTAGTTCCTCTAGTGCTTATTCTACTGCTAAAACTGTTTAACTTATCCCCCGAAGTGATGACAGGATTAGCTTTGTTGGCGGCTTCTCCAGGTGCGCCTCTGACCACAAAGCGATCTCAAAAGGCTGAACTAGAAATCGGAAATTATCACCGTGCGAGGTATAGTACCCTAAATACTCTAATTCTGGGGGGCTGGGGGGTAAAACCGACCCCAAATAACCAACGCAAAAAAAGATTGCCGTTTTCGGTAATGACTTGGTATGGAAAATGATCGATGATCTGGGCATTACAGCAGTTTTCGATCAAACCTACCACAAGAGCAATTCACCAAATCAATTCCAGGCAAAGCTTTACTGTTTTGCACACATACACGTTTGATTGCAATTTGCTGTAACTTGGCGCGGGACAGCTTACCCTAAAAAAGATTTTAGCTTTCGTCCTACAGAGTAAGCCTTATAGCCATTTTCACTAGACAAGACCCAGATCAAAGTTTCCCGCTTTAAGCTGCTACCCAATGCTCGCCTATTTAGTCCTGTCATTTGACTATAAAGGAGAATCACTCAAGGTTTTTTAAATCTTGCCTTACAGCTATAACTCTCTCTGCCGTGATAACTCCTGTCGTTGTTCTGGCGGGCGCACAAGCACTGCTCAAAGGATCGGCAACTACTACTTTCGTCATTACTTCTGCCTGAATCCTCATAATTTTTATAAATCCTTTTCAATATGTTGCAATTCTGCACTCCACCATCGAATTTTATGAATCATGGAAAACCGCTCGCTGACTTGTCCTATCTCAGCAACTACCTATTTATCTCGTTACACCTCTCAACATCCTTCTTCAAGTCTGATTACCCCGAATAATTGCTCTGATTTCTGGCAACTATGGTTATCGCATCAAAGCTATCTCTATCGATGTTGTTTGCGTTGGATGGGCTACAATGCGACGGACGCGGAGGAGGCTCTAACCTTGGCCATGTGGAAAGCCTATGGAAAATTGCCCCAGTATGCCGATCAAATTCGACAAGTGAGGAGTTGGTTAACGAAGCTTTGTTATCGGGTCTGTCTGGATTTACGACGTTCTATACGACCCAACTTAAACCTAGAGGATTTAGAAAATGAGATTCCCATGCCCGATCGCTCTTCTCCCTATCAGTACGCGATCGCCTTAGAAACCGAAGAAACGGTTGAGCAAGCCATGCAAAAATTACCCTTTCTGCTCCGTCAAGCCTTTATTTTGCGATGTATTGAAGAATTGTCCTATTCAGAGATTGCTCAACGTTTAGAAATTACTGAGGCTACTGCGCGTAAACGGGTTGAACAGGCAAGGGCAAAGCTGAGAAAATCCTTAAAGTCCCAGATTGATGAAGTAATGTAACAACTTTTCACAGATGATTGGTTGCAACCGTCTTACCTTCAGGAGCCTATAGCAAGTTTTTGTCGGTGATGTTTCAAAAATCCCTTCAATTTTGTGTAAAAGCCCTAAAAAATTCGCTGCCGAGACAATTTTCTATGGTCAACATCCCCCCAACAACAACCCCTGCGGACAATTCTCCTTCTTCGGCAGGTTTTTTGCAGGATAACAACGGCAATAATTCGGCTATGCGCTTAATGAGCTTAATTGCGTTGATCGCGGCTATTTGCTTTGGTTCCTATACGTTGGTCAACAGTAAAGAAGTTGGCTCGGTAGGGACGAATATCACCTTTGCTTTTTTAGCGGCTTCCTTTGGTGGGAAAGCGGCTCAAAAGTTTGCTGAATAATGACTTGATTAGCTTTGTAACAGGCACAAGTGCGATCGCAAACCCAAAATTAATAATTCCGTTCAAAGAAAAAATTCACAAAATGCTTTCCTGAAACGTCTTATTAGTGGAGAGTCAACTCAATAAGAGCGAGCCGAAGCCCCCCGATAACCTATTGTTGGCATTGCTAACTTGGGATATGAATCTTTTTATCCGTAATTTTTAAAACTCAGATTCAAGCTGACTTTTGGATATATGCGAAATTGTGATTCATGGCTTGATTCAGCAACGCCTTGCTAATTTAAATTCATTAATTGTGGAGACACAAACCATGACTAAGAAAAACCTCAAACCCCAACAAGCCTCAAACCCCAACAAGCCTCACCTGCACAACGGGAAATCAATGCCACTTCCTCTGAGGGTGGTACAGGGCTGACACCCTGTCAATATGGAGCTATTAGCTTGGGGCTTCCTTTTGCGGGCGACGACGCTGAGTAGTCTCCTTCGTCTTAGCACTTACCTCAAAAAATGTTAAAGGTCTTTCTCTGTTTCCTTTGTGGCTCTGTTAGCATCAACGAATTGACGCATAATCTTTGTTAATTCGGGGCTTTCTGATACCTAGTACGGTAGAGAAATTAAACGAGACTTGAATTTTTTGGGGTGAGTGTTTTGGGCTTAATTATTAATAGAAACCCACTAAAAATATTCGGTTAAAAGTTGTTAGAAAAAGCTTGACAAATAGCCTAGATTTTATTAGGATTGTTTTAGTTCAAATTCACCAATTGTGGAGATACAAACCATGACCAAGAAAAATCTCAAACCCCAACAAATCGCACCCGTACAACGGGAAATCAATGCCACTTCCTCTGTGGGTGGTACAGGGCTGACCCCCCTTTATGTAGGCTGTACAGGCGCAGATGGCTTTAAGGTTTGTGCTCCTTTTGCGGGCGACGACGCGGAGTAATCCCCTGATTCTGGCACTCACCTCAAAAAGTGCCAAAAGTCTTTTTCTGCCTCTCCTTAGCGCACGATTTGCTTCCATAAATTGACCTACAATCCTTGTTAATTTACGGCTTTCGGATAGTGGGCATCGGTGGAGAAATTAAACGAGACTTAGATTTTTTGGGGTGAGTGTTTTGGGCTTAATTATTAACAGAAGCTCACTAGAAATATTCGGTTAAAAGTTGTTGGAAAAAACTTGACAAGTAGCCTAGCTTTTAAATTAGGATTTCACTCAAGTCAAATTCATTAATTGTGGAGATACAAACCATGACCAAAAAAAATCTCAAACCCCAACAAATCGCACCCGTACAACGGGAAATCAATACCAATTCCTCTGTAGGTGGTACAGGGCTGACACCCCTTGGCTTCTGTTACGAAGAGTTGGGCGTTAAGGTTTGTGTTCCTTTTGCGGGCGACGACGCGGAGTAATCCCC
>JBEIFD010000422.1:0-3921 GCA_040382535.1 Merismopediaceae cyanobacterium | reverse complement strand
TATAACTCTAGTTTAATTTAAAAAGGCGATCGCCTTTTACTAGCCATAATTTGGTCTAAACCAGATAATTTTATTGTGATACTATGATTTCATTTCTAATAAAAGGTCAAGATCAATGGCGTGGTCTGTGGGTAAGACATTAAAAGGCGATCAGTACACTATCCAAGAAGTTTTGGGGGAGGGACGTTTTGGCATTACCTATCGAGCCAGCGATCGCCTTGGCAATTCTGTCGTCATTAAAACACCGAGAGATGTAGGTTTTAAGGTTTGGGAATCTGAGCGATTGCAGAAACTTTTTTGGCAAGAAGCAAGTAAATTAAGGGGTTGCGATCATCCTCATATTGTTAAGGTCAAGGATTTATTTGCAGAAGGCAAGGCCAATTGTATGGTGATGGAATATATTGACGGGAGGACGTTGGATATGCGATCGCCGAGAATTTTGTCAGAAAAGCAAGCGTTACAGTACATTGAGCAAATCGGTCAGGCGTTGATGGAAGTACATCGTCAAGGCTTTTTGCATCGAGATATTCGCCCAGGCAATATTATGATTCGAGCAGGAAAACCAGAGGCAATATTAATTGATTTTGGTTTAGCGTTGGATTTTGACCATGATTTAACAAAAACTCGCGCTGAAGAAATGGCAACGGGTTATGCACCGATTGAGTGTTATTCTCGTGATGCTAAACGCGGAGCTTTTACGGATATTTACAGTTTAGGAGCAATGTTATATGAACTTTTGACGGGTCAGGTTCCCATTAGTGCAATGCAACGAGAAATCGATCATCAGCCTTTAATTGAGCCTAAAACTTACGATTCAGAAATTAGTGTTGCTACTAATAAAGCGATTCTTTGGGCGATGGAATTAGAAGCAGATAAACGTCCTCAAACAATACAGGAATGGTTTAAAAGTTTAGGGTTATCTATTCCTAAAAAAGTTGAATCTGGCAATTCTAAACCGATTCCAATCAATTGGACTGCTGTGACAGCAACAACTGGTCTATTAGCCGTTTTATTAACATTTTTAACTTCTATTGGGGTTACAGAAAAAATTAAGCAAGTCTTATTTCCCCAACCAACTCCGACCGTTTCTCCTCAACCATCGCCTTCTTCTAAACCCTAAATTCACCAATGTAGGGGCGCAAGGCTTGCGCCCAGAAAATATAATACTTGCACTAAACCTTGAAAAAATTAAGGGCGCATAATGTTGAAAAAATTAAGGGCGAACGCAATTCGCCCCTACCAAACCCTAAATTCACCAACGTAGCAAGGCTTGCATCCAGAAAATATAACGCGATCGTCTCTGATTTTGAGAGAAAGGGAATTTTATTCGGTATAATGACAAAAAAAGATTGATTTCTATGGTTTGGCAAACTGGACACCTCCTCAACAATGGCAAGTACGAGATCCTTGAGGTCTTGGGACGGGGCGGTTTTGGCCTGACCTATAAAGCACGACATCGACAACTTGCAATGGAGGTGGTGATCAAAACTCCTGATATTTTGCAAAAAAGAGATACGGAATACGAAGATTTTGTTAAACAATTTGAAGCAGAAGGACGTAAGTTAGCCAAGTTTTCCCAGACTCCCCATCCCCACATCGTCAGAGTTTGGGATATTTTCATGGAAGGTCAAGTTCCCTGTTTGGTGATGGATTTTATTCAGGGTCAAACTTTGATGGAAAAGGTTAAAGCTCAAGGAAAATTATCGGAAGCGGAATGTTTGAAATATATTAGTCAAATCGGTAGTGCGTTAGAAGAAGTTCATCAAGCGGGAATGGTTCATCGAGATGCTCACCCAGGCAATATTATGATTCAGCCTAATGGTAATGCTATCTTGATTGATTTTGGTATTGCTAAAGAGATTATTCCTGCTAGTAGTAGTTCGACAGATTATGCGGCGAATCCCAGTTTCGCGCCCTATGAACAAATTTATAAAGGTAGTAAAGCGAATCGCCAGCCGAGTGTGGATATTTACGCCCTGGCGGCCAGTTTTTATTATTCGGTAACGGGTCAAAAACCGACTCCTTCGATGGAACGTCGTTTGGATAATCGTCCTTTAAAATCACCGAAAGAAATTAATCGTAATTTGAGCGAGCATCTTAACACGGCTATTACTCTGGGAATGTCTTTAGAAAAAGAAAATCGCCCTCAGTCAATGTCGGATTGGCTTCAACAATTGGAGTTACCACCGCCTCCTGTGGAACCGAAATATCGGCAAGAAACAGTCAATCCCCAACCCAAAATTAACCTAAAGTCTGCTAAAAATTCTATTCAAGAAAAACTAAAAGATATTCCCTGGGGTTGGTTGATTGGTGTGTTTCTTGTTTATGGTCTAGTCGGTTACTTTTTAGGTGTGAATTCGGCACCCTGGCAAGTTGCGGCTGTGGCTGTGGCTATGGCTTTGGCTGTGGCTGTGGCTATGGCTGTGGCTTTGGCTGTGGCTGTGGCTGTGGCTGGGGCTTGGGCTATGGCTGTGGCTTGGGCTGTGGCTGTGGCTGTGGCTGGGGCTGGGGCTGGGGCTATGGATGTGGCTGGGGCTGGGGCTGTGGCTGTGGCTTGGGCTATGGCTGTGGATGTGGCTGGGGCTGTGGCTGTGGCTTGGGCTATGGCTGTGGATGTGGCTGTGGCTGGGGCTGTGGCTGGGGCTGTGGATGGGGCTGGGATTTGGCTCGTAGAGAAAACTTTTATTTTTGATCGCTGGAAAAATACTGGTTGGTTTTATGACGTAGCTGCGACAACCCACTTCACTTTACCTGGAATTGTAAGTGGTATTACACTCAGTATTGTGTCAGGGAATATGTCTTTAGGAATAGGAACTGGGATCGGGAGCATTGTAATATTTTTTGTTCAAGTCTTTTCTGCATCCAAATTAAAAGACAAAAAAAATTTTCCTATCAATATTTTTCTGATTCTTGCTGGAACTAATTTAAGTGGTTTAGCAAGCGGTTGGTTATTGGGTTTTCTCCTGCATCCCAAAGGCTAAAAAAATATAAAAATATCCTCAAAATTCTGTAGGGGTTTGGTTTCCTAATCCATTCCCTAATCAGAACACGGATTAGAATGATTTCGCTAATTTCACCGATTTTTTTAAGATTAGAAAAATAACAAAAAATAATCTGTTTCATCCTTTCATCCGTCTTAATCCGCGTTCTAACTTTCCCTTACATATAAATTCCATAATTAATCTAAAAAACATGAAAAACTTACTCTACGAAAAAGACT
This sequence comes from Merismopediaceae cyanobacterium, assembly GCA_040382535.1. Taxonomy (GTDB): domain Bacteria; phylum Cyanobacteriota; class Cyanobacteriia; order Cyanobacteriales; family Microcystaceae; genus Snowella. Next base: position 701 of record JBEIFD010000422.1, on the reverse strand, counting down.
TTGTTCAATGGACAGAAGAACAAGCACAACATCTTCAAAAACAAGAATTAGACGCGATCGATTACTCCCGATCAATGGACTCACGTTGCAGTTAGTTATGCAGGACAACAAGCCACTCTCTTTATCAATGGTGTTTCTTTTGGTTCCCAGTCTTTTCCTATTGCAAATAGCACCCGAAACTATTTAATTGGTGCAGGTCGGGCCAATGCCAATGATCCCAATGCCTACAGTGGTCAAATTGATGAAGTACGTTTTTATGACGTGGCTCTCTCAACTGACGCGATTAAAAAATTAGGCAACCAGCCTCCTTCGGCATTAGAACTGGACAATACTTCCCCCGCATTTCTCACAAATTGAATTGAAAACCTAATTTTAAAGTTGAAAGTTGGTGATTTTAAAAAATAAGAGAAACTCTTAAAGTTGCCGAGCAATAATCTGACAAAACTAGCCAATTGTTTCGGGATCAACAGACAAAATATAGTTAGTTAGTCAAAATTCTCATGATAAAATAAGCTGAATTTATGAGCAGCTCTTGGGAAGACTATTTGGTTGTCTTTGAAAACTATTCGACTTATCGAGGAGCAGGAATTCCTTGGATTGTAGAATAAGCGTTTGCCAAAATGTCTTGATAAGGACATGAGCTGGCTATGGCGATTAAAATTCTTCTGACGCTCACAGTAATTCTTGCGCCTAATTTGAGG
>JBEIFD010000421.1:0-3963 GCA_040382535.1 Merismopediaceae cyanobacterium | reverse complement strand
TCCTTAGCAACTCCTAGAAAATTTGCCTGGGGAACTCGGAGGCGTATCACCAATCGGCGATCGGGTTCTTGCCCTTGGCTTTCGGTTTCGAGATCGGGATCTTTTTGTAAAAAAGCATGGATCTGACGACGTTCAGCCGCAGAAAGCGAGGCAACTTCTACCGGAAATCCACTGGCTTTTACCTTGCTGGAAAACTCCTTGGTTAAGGCCAACAGTTCAATCTGTCGCTGCGATCGATAACCTGCTAATTCGATAATATAAGTTGGTTGATTGTCGGATTCGATTCCTAAATGCAATAGGGTGTTGGCCAGATATTGAATCGCATCAATATTTCTGCCATTTTCCCCGATAAAGGTTTGAATCTGTTCAGGACTTAAGGGCGTTTCATCAATAATTAACCAGATTCCTGCTGACATCTCAGTGGCATCTTTTTCTTCTACTTTGACCTGGGTAGAGATTCCCATTAAGGACAATAATTGCTCTAGCCAAGCCTTTCCACGTTGGATATTTTGATCCATGACCATCTTATTTAAAGTTAACAAATCGCTTCTGGGGAGATTCTCTTTCAACAGGGGGAAATTCAGGTAATTTATTCAGATAAACTAACCCTGAAATCCTCTCCAACACAGCCTGTACTTAAACCTCTTAGAGGGCAAGGACATAGTCTATTATGTCCCTACAAACAGAGAAAATTGCTCGTTATTTCCCATCTCTTAAGAGGTTTTTTCTTTCTTCTTACCTTTTTTCTCAAAGGGTAAAACCTCCCGTACTTCGGAGGCTTTGGCTTGTTCATCGACGATTTTTTGCAGATTTTCAGGCAGGGGTTCCCGCATTAAAATCAAGGTTTGTAACGTCTGGAAAACATTGGCTAAAACAATGTACATCAAGACTCCCGATGGTAGGGGAAAAAAGAGGAACATTCCACTAAACAGAACAGGAGTAATTTTATTGATACTTTGCTGTTGTTGAGCCGCCGCATTGGGGTTTCCGCCAGAGGCTCCTGAGAGTTCTTGGTTGACGTAGATGCTAATCCCAAAAAAGACAATCATTCCCAGCACGTCCCAGTTCACTTCGCCATTTTCCCCTGTTACACCGACTTGACCGAGGGCTTTGATAAAGAGAAAACCCGTTTTGGCGGCAAGGCCTGGAATAGTGGCTTGGACGGTGGCTTCTCCTGGAGAGATCGCTTCAATGGTTCCATCGGGATTAACTTGAACGCGGTCTTCTCCTTTGGTGACGGTAAAAGTGGGCTGAATATTTTTTTCGTCTGCCGTTGCAAATAATTGAGCGAGAGACTTTCCTTCGACGGTTTGTAATTCGATTTTAGCCTTGTCCCCTGTTGCCAAGGAATTTCCCCCTGGCAGAAAAGCGGCGATCGGGTAGTGAATCCCATCATTAACATAAATATTTTGAGGCTTGGTCGCAAAGGTCTGGGGAATGACCCTTTCGATCTGTTCTTTGGGCAAAATTTGTAAATCTACGGTGTAATTAATATCTGAAAACGGCGATCCTCTTAAAGTGGCAAAAAGAGCAAATAGAATCGGCATCTGGAGCAGAAGGGGTAAACATCCTGCCAGGGGATTGCCAAATTCCTGCATGATCTTGCCCATTTCTTCCTGTTGTTTGGCGGGATCATCCTTGTAGCGGCGTTGAACTTCTTCTTGCCGTTCTTTCATTAGAGGTTGGGTAATCCGCATTTTGCGCATATTGCGAATCTGACCTGCACTCAGGGGATAGAGTCCCAAGCGTATCACTAGGGTCAGGGCGACAATGGCAAATCCATAACTCGGCACAATTCCATAGAAAAAATCTAGGATTGGCAGCATTACATTGGTCGAGATAAATCCGATACCGAAATCCATTCGCTTAACTCTCAGCCTGTTAGTTGATGTGAAAGGTTGTCTCTGTATTACTATACGGAAACTGGGGACATTTTAATCGTGAGGTTTGATGACCAGGGATTAAATTTTATTTATTATTCAGAATCGCTTCCAAGGGACGGCCTGTTTTGGTGGCAACCCTTTCCCCCATGTAATCATAAATTTCTCGAAACTTGGGGACAGCCCGCATTTCCAAGCGACTTTTATCATTAAGGGTAATCACAATATCTCCCCAAAGACCAATGCCACGAGGGACTTTGACGAGTTTACTGATTTCGCCATAGACAATATCGGTGCGATCGCGGCCCATCCAACCCCCTGTTACCGAAATACGGCGATCGGTAATTTTGTAACGGAGCCAAATGGCGCGAACAACGGCGGCAACGGTTAAGGGGAGACAAATAACGGTAAACCCCAACAGAATATTGATAATTAAATCCCCAATATGGGGGCCGCCTTCGTAATAGGTGGTTTCTCTAATACCCATGAGTCATAATCTCAGCTTTGTTAAATAACTGCTTTAATTCTCGCAAAAAATGTTCATATTTGCACACAATTCCACTGGGTAATACCACGATGATAATATTCCATCCTGGACAACAATCAGGCAAAAGTACCTGAATAGCGGCTCTAATCTGTCGTTTAATTCGATTCCGAACGACTGCTTTTTTACTGACTTTTTGGCTAACAGCAATGCCGAAACGACTGACCAAAAGATTAGAATCCCGTAAAACACGAAGCATCAAGTGAGACTCCCGATAGCGTTTACCCTGCTGATAAACGGACTGAAAATCTTCCCAATGCTTGAGTCGAATAGCTTTCGGTAATCCCACCCTTAACCTACGTTTGATGATTTCTCTGATTCATGGGTTTATCCTTACTAGAGAGAAAGTTGATGCCGTCCTTTGCTTCGTCTGGCTTGGATCACTTTGCGGCCATTGACTGTCCGCATCCGAGCGCGAAATCCCGATGTTCTTTTTTGTTTACGGTTTGTTCCTTCTAAAGTGCGCTTAGTCATGCTCAGCTTCCTCCATAAAATACACAGTCTTTGATAGTAGCATCAAATGGGTTAGGAAATTTAGCGATTTATACTAATAATCCAGGTGCCGATATAGGTACGGACGGGAATGTCCCCCGCAGCCATTGCATCAGCGACAAAGTAATAGGTTCCAAAGTTGGGATTGGTCACGTTAGAAAAAACGATCTCCACCTTGCTTTTGGGGGGGATTGGTTCTGCTAAATTAATTTCCAGAAAACGGCTTTCTTTGTCCCAAATCACGGGATTTTTGAGGGGAATAACTTTATCTTTTACTCGTACTTCAATTTGCTCGGTTTTAAACTGACCGTCAAAATTGGCAGGGTAGGAAATATAAAATTTGCTGGCTCCCTGGGTTAGTTGTTTAGAAGAAATATAGAGTTTATAGCGATCGCGTTGATAGGGTGCGCCGCCATACTGGAGATAATAATCCAGAATATCTTTGCGTTCTACGCCACTAAAAATGGTTAATCCAGAATTTGAGCCTGCTAGGGTCAGGGTTGGGGCGGCGGCGATCGCACAACTAGATATTGCCAAAAGCGTAAGTAACCATTGGGGAGATAATTTGAATTTTTTTAGAAAATTAATCATTTTTTTGCCTAAACTTCAAAGGATTTTACTTAAGATGTCGTTGATGTTTTTACCCTAACATGGGGGATTGAATTTCGTCAGATGATCCCAACCAGCCTCAAAAGTGTCTGTTTATAGGAGATTTTTCATCAATCAAGCAAGCATTTTACTGAAACTGTCGCAAGATTCCTGCCCCACAAGATAGGGTCATATATTTTCTAATGGCTCTATTTTATTTAAAAGAATTAACAGAGGAATTAAAGTTAGAGAAGGCCTACACCAATTGAGAAATCAAAGCAACTTCAATCTTATTTTCGTCGGTTTGTTCCAGATTGACTCGAATATCGGGGCCAAAAAACTTTTCGATTTTCTCTTGTTTTTCTTGCCAGGTTTCTAGGGAAATAAAAGGCGATTTAAAAATCAGGGTTAGGGCATAATGGTCGGCGATCGCATTTTCTTGGATGCTAACGAGTAGAG
>JBEIFD010000420.1:0-3965 GCA_040382535.1 Merismopediaceae cyanobacterium | reverse complement strand
CCTATCAAAAGCAAAAGGTTCAATTTTTATGACTCCTACTTTAGCGAATTTCCTCTGGAGCCTAGTTTTGGGTGCAGTAATTGTGGTGATCCCCTTTACTGCTGCCCTGATCTTCATCAGCCAGAAAGATAAAATCAAACGCAATTTCTAAATCGTGTTATTCCCCGCTCTTAATTCACTCAAGGGTGGGGTTACTGAATTAAACAAGTGGGTAAAAACTCGCTACCATAGAAGCAAGAATGAAGGGCGATCAAATCAATGGTAAATTTTGGGCTAAACTCAGCAAGTATTTTAGGGATTTTCTTGGCAGTCGCTGGAGCAGGATTGTATTTCTTGCGTACTATTCGCCCTGAAGTTTCTAGGGATTATGATATTTTCTTTTCGGCAGTCGGTCTGCTGTGTGGTTTAATCCTCCTGTTTCAGGGGTGGCGACTCGACCCAATTTTGCAATTTGGTCAACTTTTGCTCACGGGATCAACTGTCTTTTTTGCGGTGGAAACCATTCGACTACGGGGAATTACCACCGAACAAGCCCGACGCAATAGCCCGATAGCCGATGATCGCCGCGTTAGTAAAACCAGGGTTTATACCGAAGCTGAATTAGACCAGATCGAACCCTACGAGGAAGAAGAAGAGTATAGCAATAACAGACGTTTACGGGGCTATACGGAACCGCGTCCTAGTCGTACTACGAAGACTGAAAACGAGCCTCCCCGTTCTAGCCGAAATCGTCGCCCCGCTCCCCCTCCTGTAGAGCCAAAGAACAGCCCGCGTAGTCGTCCTAATCGACGACCTGAACCCGATAATTACAATAATTGGGATGATTCTTCGGATGTGTGGGAAGAAAAACCCGCCCCTCGTCGCCCCCGCCGTCCTCGTCCTGATGATGTCTCTACTGAAAATACCTCTCGCCCCCCCCGACAACGTCGCCCCCGTCCCGAAGAAAATCCTTCCCCCAGACAATATGAGGATGAAGCCCCTGCGCCCTATGTAGATTATCAGCCGATTGATGAGTCTGACTCCGATCCAGATAGCTGGGAAAAGCCGTCTTCGGATAACGAACCGCCCAAACGAGATCGCCCCGATCCTGAAGCGACTTCCCGTTTTGATTATTAAGTTGGATCAGGGTGAGACAAAATCACTGGTGGCGGTTAATCTTTTATCGGGCAATTCCTTGGGGATTCATTAGCCTGCTGGCTTCCTGTAGTTTCGTTTCCCAGGCTCCTGTTTCTCCCCGTCTCAATAGTCGTTATAACGATGAACAACCCAGTTTGAGCGGGAATGGTCGTTGGTTAGCGTTTGTGTCTAATCGCAACGGCAGTCGGGAAATTCTGGTCTATGATTTACGGGAACAACGCTTGGTCGATTACCCTGGACTGAATCAGAGTAACGCGATCGCCGAAAGTCCTAGCCTCAGTCGGACAGGTCGTTACTTAGTCTATTTATCCAGTTTACAGGGACGGCCCGATGTTGCATTGTATGACCGAGCTACTAAACGGACAGAAATTGTGACCCTTAACTATCGAGGTTGGGTCAGAAATCCCCGAATTAGTCCCGATGGCCGTTATATCGTCTTTGAAACCTCTCGTCGGGGTCAGTGGGATATTGAAGTGCTTGACCGAGGCCCCGCCATTGAAATGGATATTCCCAACGGTAGCCCTGTGATTGTGCCTTCTCCTCAGCCTTGATTTTTAAGAATGTGTGTAACTCCCCAGATAACTAAAAAAAGAACCGATATTTTGCGATCGCGTAGAAATTAATTTTTTTTAATGCGATCGCTGATTAGGAGAGGAGAATGAAGGGCGATCAATTTTTAACGAGGATTGGGGATATTCTGGAGATTGCTGCGGAAGTTTTAAGTTATAATCGCTCTAGTATTAGTCTTCATGGCGCACCTAGATTAGTTAATTATCAACAATTAGAAAAAATCATGTTGAAAACTTACAATGCTATTTTAAATCAGAATAGAGTTCAATGGCTTAATGAGACACCCAAAATTAACTTAGGTAATCCAATTCAAGTTCAAATTACTTTATTAGAGGAAACTGAAATCATCAAGTCTAATGGTCAAAAAATGGCAGAGGCACTGAAGAAAGTTTCAGAAAATAATATTTTTGCAAAAATTGATCCTCTTCAATGGCAACAGGAAACTCGTCAAGATCGCTCCCTTCCTAATCGTGATTAAACTATGTTACTCGATAGCAACATTATTATCTATGCTGCTCAAGCTGAAAATAAATTTTTAAGAGAGTTTATTGCTAAAAATTCTCCCTATGTGTCTGCTCTTTCTTATCTTGAAGTATTAGGCTATCATAAACTAAGCGATGAAAATAAAGGCTATTTTGAAGAGTTTTTTAATGCTTCTCAAATCTTGCCAATTTCTCAAGTTGTCATTAATCAAGCGGTGAAACTCAAACAAATCAAGAAAATGTCTTTAGGAGATGCCATTATTGCGGGGACAGCTTTAGTTTATGACTTAACGGTGGTTACACGCAATATTAATGATTTTCGGTGGATTAATCAATTAAAAGTTCTTAATCCTTTTGACAACTAAAAGAAAAATGATGGTATTTTCTGCGATTGAAAGTCAAATACGATCGCAGATAAAAAACTTACAAAAGACAGCGATCGCCTAAGATTTTACTAATAAAGCTTCTTCCACTTTTTGAGGTAATTCAACGGCATAAAAACGTTGCACCGAGAAAGCATAGTCTTCTCCGCTTTCATCAATAACACGAATTAATCCATTTTTTTGAGCTTCTTCGTCATCGATTAGATGATACGATTTACCAACTTCTAGAGAAGCTTCATAGCCTTGATTATTAAGGCAGATTACAAATTTAGTTTGTGATTTTTGAGTAATCATTAATCTAAAAAGAGAAGTTTTAATTTTCTCTATTTTCCTTAGCGGATCTTGCAAAATGGTGATCGCAAAGAAAAATACATTACAAAAGGCGGAGATCAAACTAATCAACAAATTGAAACTTGATCATTTTCGTGATTATTTTAGAGTAGAGGGCTATTTTCAAAAAATTTATTACAAGTTTCGTTCAGCCAGCTATTCGTGAATTCTAAATCTTTGTCAATATTTTTGCAAGCGCGAATGAAATTATACTCTTCGTGTAGTTGATTTTTTTTATCTATATTTTCTTTTTCAGCCATAATTCGATGGATGCCAAATTTTTTAATAGGAACATCCAGTAATTCTAATTCTCTAATTGTTATTATGTAAAAATTTGATCTGTCAAAATTAGAATTTTTTTCTAACACATGATCCAAAATTAAATCCTTGAAAATTGGATGTTCAGCAAAATAGAAATCTTTATATAATACGATAAATTTAAAAAACTGTTTTTCCGAATAATTATTATCTTTTTGCAGTAACTGGACTGTACTTTCTAGTTGTTTAGCCCCTTTTTTAAAAGTATCATCTAACCAATTATCGAATAATTTTCTGTCGAATGTTTGCTTTAATTTTATACTCATTAATTGAGATTTACATTCAAATATAAAGATTGAATCACCTATGTTAATCTGCCAATCAGCTATTTTAGGTTTATTTTTATTGTTTGTTCTTGACTCAAGCTCCTTATCAAGATTTATTACTTCATGATGCTCTCCGAAATATCTTGTTAAAATTTCACCAACATAAATTTCAAACAAGTCTCCAAAACTTTGTACAAAGTCTCCTCTACTTTCTTTGCTATACCCGCTATACAGATCACGAAGTTGCCAATATACTACATCAGTAAACTTTTTAAAAAGAGCAATGCTATTTGGAGCTACTAGGCAATTCTTATCTGGTTGGAAAATTGAATCAGATTTTACTAAACGTAATCGTTCAGAGGGACAAAATCTGATAATCTAAAAGTCATGGAAGAAAAACACCTACTAGAGACAGGCGAAATTGACGAAAATGATTGGGATAAAACTCCAGTCAGCGTCAAAAACTTGGTGTTGAAATT
>JBEIFD010000419.1:0-3972 GCA_040382535.1 Merismopediaceae cyanobacterium | reverse complement strand
GAGTAAGGGGAAAAAGATTATCCCGAAGAAAAATTTTCTTTAGGTATTTATTTTATTTATGGTCGATAGATAGAGCTATGTTGATAGGGACAATTTGCTATCGGTTTTCATTTCTGATTATATAATGATTTAAGTTAATTTTTATGGGAAAAAATCCCTGGTACTTAATTTTACACTATGCTGCTTTCTATTCCTTAACTGACAAAGATTATTTTTCTCAACTCTGCTGACGACTTCCTTGGCAAATATTGTCTTCAAATAGTCAAAAAGAGAAAGATTCAGGATGAAAACGGCTAAGATGACTTTTTTAAGTCACGCAACAACCGTAGCAGAAACTTAAATTTTCTGACCTCAAATGAACTATGATCACAAAAGGTCGATTGTAAAGAACTGTACCCACCCAAAATTTTGGTTCGGTGGAGTCGGTAGGCGATCGCCCTCTAAGCATACCATGTTAGTCGGCTCCCGTCAGCAACTATTCTGGTAGAAGCGTTCAAAATGTCTTAGATGTTCAACGTTATAGTAATCCAATTAGGTATCAATGAAAGTCACCCAGGAAAAACTCCCTGATAGTCAAATTGCTTTAGAAATTGAGATTCCAGCAGAAATTTCTCAAAAAATCTATAATACCACCCTACAAAGCTTTGCTCGCACTGCCAACATTCCTGGGTTCCGTAAGGGAAAGGTTCCTCGTCCAGTTTTATTACAACGCTTGGGTTCCAATCTCACTGCGGCGACCCTAGAAGATGCGATTAAGTCAACCCTGAATGATGCCATTGAGCAAGAAAAAATCGAATCCCTGGGCAATTATCGCCTGGGTTCCCCTTTTGAAGAACTGTTAGAAAATTTCACGCCTGGTACTCCCTTTACCTTTTCAGCGATTATCGAAGTGCCACCGACCGTTCAAGTGGGAGATTATGGCGCATTGACGATCCAAGCAGAAGAAGTTCCCTACAATCCCGAAGAAGTTGAAGACTGGTTCAAGCAACAGCAGGAAAAACAAGCAACTTTGATTCCAGTGGAAGAGCGTGCCGCCGATTGGGGAGATGTGGCCATTATTGACTACCAAGCCTACGAAGTCTCAGCAGAAGGGGAAACGGGGGAAGCGATCGCGGAAATGGTAGATAGCGATTTTAAGGTGGATCTACAAGAGGGCAATTTAGTAGAAGGAATGGTTGAAGGTATTGTCGGCATGAAACCCGAAGAAACCAAGGCCGTGACGATTATTTTTCCCGAAGATTATCCCCTAGAAAAGATAGCGGGTGAACCCGTGCGTTTTGATATTACCCTCAAGGAACTCAAAACCAAAGAATTCCCTGAATTAGATGATGATTTTGCAGATGAAGTGAGTGAATACGAAACCCTGGCGGAATTGCGGACTTCTTTAGAAGAGAATTATCGTAAAAAGGCAGCCGATAGCACTGAAAATAATATTAATACGGCGATTGTCAACGAATTAGTTGAAATTTCCGAAGTTGATCTGCCCGATTCCCTGGTACAGGAAGAAATCACCCAGGTTTTAACCGAAACCCTGACCCGACTGGAGCAAATGGGCCTCGACCCCCGTTCCATTTTTACGGCTGAAATGGTTCCCAAACTTCGGGAAAATGCTCGTCCAGAAGCCGTCCAACGCCTGCAACAGATCCTCATTATCAAGAAAATTGCTGAATCTGAATCGATTGAGCCCCAAGCCAGTGAAATTCGCGACAGGGTTAACACCATTAAGGCTCGCTTTGCGAATGAATCCCTCGATCTGGAAAAATTAAAGGCGATCGTTACTGAAGAAATCATTGCAGAAAAAACGATGGCTGTGTTACGGGAAAAGGTCACGGTAGAACTTGTGCCCCCAGGAACCCTCACCCCTCCCGAAGAGGACGAAGAAGACAACAACACCATTGAAGCTGAAGTGGTGGAAACTTCTGAAACTGAAGTCGTGGAAACCCCTAGTGAAGCTTAGGTTTCTCTCTTTTTGACTCTGCCCCATTCCCTACCTAATTGCGTCATAATGGGGTGGAGTATGTGAAAATGTTTTTAAAATTTGGGTATTCTGTGAGAAGGTGGCCCAAATCTCACTAAATTTAATGATCTTTTTCCTATGGTTCAATCGCGATCGCCAAATTATGATCTAAAGAGCTATCGTGGCTCTGATATCCAAAACATCGTCCCGATGGTGGTCGAGCAATCGGGAGTAGGGGAGCGGGCCTTTGATATCTACTCTCGCCTGTTGCGGGAAAGAATCATCTTTTTGGGAACTCCCGTCGATGACCAAGTGGCAGACTCCATTGTTGCCCAATTGCTTTTTCTGGATGCAGAAGACCCTGAAAAAGATATCCAACTTTACATCAATTCCCCTGGGGGTTCGGTGTATGCAGGACTTGCCATCTACGATACCATGCAGCAAATTCGCCCCGATGTGGCAACGATTTGTTTTGGATTGGCCGCCAGTATGGGGGCATTTCTGCTGACTGCGGGGGCGCACGGTAAACGGATGGCTCTTCCCAGTTCCCGAATCATGATCCATCAACCCTTGGGAGGAGCCCAGGGACAGGCCGTGGAAATCGAGATTCAAGCCAAGGAAATTCTGTATATTAAAGAGCGTTTGAACACCATGTTAGCTGAGCATACGGGTCGTCCCTTTGATCAGATTGCGGCTGATACGGAACGGGATTTCTTTATGTCTGCCCAAGAAGCCCAAGAATACGGACTGATTGACCGTGTAATTATCCGCCCAAATCTACCTGATCCTACTGTTCCTGTCACCTCGTTGAGCTAGTGCTATGTCTAAATACGACTCCCACCTAAAATGTTCGTTTTGTGGTAAATCCCAGGAACAAGTGCGAAAGTTGATCGCAGGGCCAGGAGTCTATATTTGCGACGAATGCGTAGAGCTATGCAACGAAATTTTAGACGAAGAATTATTAGAGGCTCCCCCTGCGGCCGCTTCTTCTCGTTCTTCCGAAAATTCAAAACGTCGTTCCCAGGGCGATCGCCTTTCCCTGGGACAGCTTCCTAAACCAACGGAAATCAAAAAATATTTAGATGATTATGTCATTGGACAGGATGATGCGAAAAAAGTCCTTTCCGTCGCGGTTTACAATCATTACAAACGATTAAGTCTGGTTCAAGACAATAAGGAAGAAGCAGACGAAGATGCCATTGAACTTCAAAAATCCAACATTCTGTTAGTCGGGCCAACAGGATCGGGAAAAACCCTGTTAGCCCAGACCCTCGCCAAAATTTTAGATGTGCCTTTTGCGGTCGCCGATGCCACCACCCTCACGGAAGCGGGTTATGTAGGGGAAGATGTGGAAAATATTCTCCTGCGCTTATTGCAAGTGGCCGATCTAGACGTAGAAGAAGCCCAACGGGGAATTATTTATATTGATGAAATTGATAAAATTGCTCGTAAAAGTGAAAATACTTCGATTACTCGTGATGTTTCGGGAGAAGGGGTTCAACAGGCTCTTTTGAAAATGCTGGAAGGAACAACGGCGAATGTGCCTCCCCAGGGCGGACGGAAACATCCTTACCAAGATTGCATTCAAATTGATACCAGTAATATTCTTTTCATCTGTGGTGGAGCCTTTGTTGGTTTAGAAAAGGTCGTGGATCAACGTCTGGGCAAGAAATCGATGGGCTTTGTTCGTCCTGTCGGTGGGGATACAGCTCCTACGAAGGAAAAACGGGCGGCAGAACTCGTTCGCCAGGTAGAACCCGATGATTTGGTTAAATTCGGCATGATTCCTGAGTTTGTCGGTCGGATTCCCGTACTGGCATCCTTAGACCCCCTAGATGAAGATACTTTAGTGGCGATTTTGACCCAACCCCGTAATGCTTTGGTCAAGCAGTATCAAAAATTGTTGGGGATGGACGATGTAATCTTAGACTTTAAACCCGATGCCATCACTGCGATCGCCAAGGAAGCCTATCGACGGAAAACAGGGGCTAGGGCTTTACGGGGAATTGTGGAAG
>JBEIFD010000418.1:0-3973 GCA_040382535.1 Merismopediaceae cyanobacterium | reverse complement strand
CTTGACTAGTGGTAACAACTTGGGATTGGGTTCGATTAAATAGTTCGGCAGCTTTGCCCAGACCACCCAAAATAAATAGACCCGCATCCATTGAGGTTATCGAAGATACTTGATTTGGGAACTGGCTCGCAATCAATGGTTTTCCCTCAATTGCCCGAACAGAAATAGCATTTTTAGGGAGCGTTATTTCCGTAGGATTATTATTAACCGATAAGATAACTTTCTTGACAGCTAATTGTAGTAAACCCTGCTCGGAAAGAGAACGAATTTCTGCTAATAATTCAGTATTTTCAGGTAAGGCGATCACACCATCCACAGTTTTTAATGGTTCCTGTAAACGCACAACAAAAATGTTTTTCCCTTCTTGATTAGGATCACCGCTATTCGACATCATGGTTTCTCCAAAAATAGCCGTTGCCAAAACTGCCCTGACACTATTACCCGCCGCCACAGGTTTAATACTCGGTGGTGGAACGGGGCTAGAAACGGGCTTTTCTAAGGTTTGCTGGGGTATAACAGGACTTGAAATAGGTGGACTGACCACAGGCTTAAAAACAGGAGGAATATTGGGTTGGGGAGCCTCAACAACTTTCTGATTATTTTTTTCTAAAGTCGCTATTTTTGAAGATATTGGCTCTTTTTTAGGTTTAATTGGCGTGGATAGTTCCCTAACAATGATGGGCGGTTGGGGAACTTTTACAACGCGCTCAACGGTGACAATGCGAGGGACATAAACTTTCTGTACGGTCGTTTGAGGTTTGGTTTGAGGCACAGAAGTTTGCGAAGTCGTTCTATTTTGCCTTAAAGCTTGTTGGGCTGCTTTTATTGCCTCTGTTTGGTCTGATAGGGCTAGTTTTGTTTTTAATGACTCAATTTCCGTTGATAAAGTGGCAGTATCATTTTTTGCTTCTGTGGGTACTTCCGTCGCGATCGGATTGTTTGTTGGAGTTTGATAGCCACTGTTCATAATCTGGGATAAAAACGCACCTGCAACCAAAATAATCGATAAAGTTCCCATTCCGACTAAGCCTAATTTCGCAAAGGGATTAGCTGAAAGGGGTTCTTCTGTTGGGGATTCCAACGGTTGAGATGGCGATCGCGTTTTATCCCAGGGTTTATCCTCTATTTCAGCATGATCAAGGGCATAATCTTGGGTTAATCCCACTAATTTTGCCATTTTTGATTCCCAATCAGGCTCGTCAGTATCAACAGTTTGAGGATTGATAGAAGAAAGGGAATCCGAAGAATTTTTTTGATGAATTGAATATTGAGTCATTAGAAAATACCAAAATATAGGATGATCAAAGTTTAATTCAAGAACAATTTTTTTGCTGGAGGTCACACATATTGTAAATTTCAAGTCTAGCTTCACCGAGACGAAAAGTCGCTAAATGCCAAGGCAGAGGATTATCGGGCAAGGAAATAGGATTTTTTGCGATCGCCCTAACCAAAATTTGTCTATTAAAGGGAATGGACTTTCCTAACAAATCAGAGCCACTAAAAATTAATTGATTAGCTTGTATCTCCACTTTCCACTCTCCTACACCAATATTGATCGGTTGAGAAATTCTTTCGATGACCAAAACACTTTCTGTACTTCTATTATTGGATGTAACTTGATTTTTTTTGTTCAACTTCATCATTTCTGTTTGAAACCTTGGCTTAAATCTATCCATTAACAAAGCAGAACTAATGGCTAAAATTTCATTTTGAGGTTGTTTGGACGAAAAAGTTAACATTAAAGTCATCGTTTCCCCCACAAAACGGCGAATCGTTTCTGGCTGACGCTCCAAACTCGTTTCTGGATCTGCTGATATGACACGACCATCCGCTAATTCTATCAAACTTTGAGGGGCTAATTGTTGGCTCAACTGCTGTAACATTGTTTCATGAAAAAACAGTAACAATAAAATAATAAAATTTAATCCAAAGGTTCCCAGGGCAAAGAGGAATAAAATATTTTTTTTCTGATTTTCTGACTGAAATAATTTCATGCTTTATAGATCATCACATTGACTAAAATAGTTTAATATATAAAAAATAAACTCATTTAATAAAGCTTTCCGTATTCGACGAACCCGTGCAGGAATTTGAACGCTCTTGGGGAGCATTATTATAATTATCAATTAAACATAAATTGCGAATTTCATAAATTTCCATTTTACTAGATCGTATCGCATAAATTGCTCCTTGCAAATCCGTCATCTTATCAGGAAGCGGGTAAGAGAAATAGTCGGTCGCTCGAACTAAAATATCTTTATTAAAAGGCGTAATTATTTTGCTGCCATCCCCTCTTTTTCTTTGAATTAGGTCAGCAACTAAACCCACTCGCCACTGGCCTGATTCAATTTTTTCAGGTAAATCTATGCGCTTAATCATTAATTCTGCGGAGAGACCTTGTTGATCATCATTGATAAACACTTCAGGTGGCGTTATTGCCGCAATTTCCCTTAAGAAACCCCGACGAAAATCTTCCGATAAAGCAAAACTAGCAACCCAACTATTGGTCGTTACTTTATTATTTCCTCCCTGGGGTGTACTAATTAATATTCCTCGATCCCGAAGAGTGGCAACGCGATCGCTAATCGTTTGGGATGGTAGCAATCCTGACCAATTAAACATTAGTGTCATGGTGTTATCTACAAATTTTTTAATTGCGACTGGATCTCTCACCAAATCATCTTTAATAACAACTCTTTTTCCATTAATTAGTTGGACAAAATTAGGGGATTGTCTCTGGCTCAATTGACGAATTTTAATTCCCTGAATAATCAAGAAAAACAATACCAAAAAATGTAATCCAAACGCTGCGATCGCAAAGATTGTTAAAGAATTAATCGGTCGTTGTTGTTTTTCTAGTAACCTTACCATTTATATTTTCGTCCTCACCCAAATTGTCGTATTACTCATTGCATTAAAGACAATAAATCCCCCCAGAGTTGCCAAGCCTAAAGCCGTAATAGGAGCTAGAATTCCGAGAAAAATCATAAACCACATTAAATCGGGATCAGCATTAGCATTTTGTCCTGGCCCATTCATAATAACAGTTGCGGTGGAAATGGCCATAATATTAAAAGAAATCTTGGCAATGCCGATCGCCAAGAGTCCTGTTAACCAGGCAAAAATGGGTTTTCCCGTTCCAGGCAATAATGAGGCTCCGACAGCGATCGGGCCCAAAGCTGCGATTAGTAACATGGTTGCTTCTAATAAATTTTGGAAGGCATATTGTAGAGAAATAAAAAAACTTTTAATATTAGTTTGTATGGTTGATCCTAATAAAACGTTAAAGGATATTTCTGATATATTTTCCGTCCCGTAGGTGATTTGATTAACTTTATTTTCTAAGCGACTAATCCAGACTTTATCTCCATATAAATTGCGATATTCTTGCCACAGCACATTGATTTTTTCGGAGGATTTAACCAAGCATTGTGTTCGCTGATCTCCTGATAAAGATTGACAAGGGCGTAACAAAGCACCAGCAACTTCTTCCGCTACACTCATACTCAACACCTGTTGATAATGTTGATTACTATCCGTTGTTATAATAACTTGTTGATTAATAGTATTTAGGAAATTTCTCACACCTAAAGTTAAGTTAGCTAGAGTGCTTTCTCTACCCGTATTTGTTAATAATATAACGACAACAAATGGCCAAATTAAAGCCGATAACGGGCGGCTATATTCATTCTCTATCACATCTCTGATCCACTGAAATATAAAAAAGATTAATGTACCTACGGCCAAAAAGATGCCTAAATTTGTCAGCGATCGATATAAACTGTTAGAGTTGTTATTCTGTAATAAATCTAGCCACTGATTATCCCAGCCTTCAGCGATACTTTGCGCGGTTGTAGCTCCACTATTAAAAATATTACTGATGACTGTTTCTGATAACAGTAAAGGTAATCTATCGAATGGAATTAAAAACATCATTAGTCACTATTGGGGAGTGGGAAAAAGTTGATTTTCT
>JBEIFD010000417.1:0-3977 GCA_040382535.1 Merismopediaceae cyanobacterium | reverse complement strand
TTATTTACCTAAGTAACTCTAACACAAATAATATTAATACGTTTTTTCTGACTTCGCAATAGTACATGATCGAGAGAATTTATTGCATTCAATTGATAATCAAAATTACTGAAACCGTTATTAATAAAGCTATATTCTTTTATTCTCAATGCTTTTGAACTATTTGACACAAATTAAAAATCTTGTTTTGGGACTAAGTTTGCAAGCTATTAACTATTTCCGAGACAAATATAAAGCTAATATAAAGATAATACAAAGTTGGCATATTGACGGGAACTAACGGAGAACTCAGTATGATCTAAGTATAAACTCGGTCAATAATTGTCAGGAAATTTAAAGCTCGGTAATGCTCGTCTATCAAAGTTTAAGGGGTAAAGTCCTGACAAACAGGAACAAATTTAAATTTCTTAGGACGAAAGAGCTAAATCATCTTAAATTCAAGTATTTACTTGGATTTTTATCATTTTTCGCATTTTTCTTATAGTTCTCTCCATTCAAATTGCCGAACTTGTTCCCGATCGCGTTTTTGAATCCATTGCGATCGCCGATAGTTGAAAAATCACCCAGGCAGACGAAATGCTGATTTTTTCATTGGAAAATCCGTTGGTAAATCAACTGTCCCGCGATCGTCCTATCATTTCAATACAGATAAATTTCGTTAGTCTCACCTCCCATCACCTTAAATAGAAAATATAGAGAAATTAGGACATTTTCAAAGAAAAAAGTATCCTAATTGACGAATTTCGGCTACGCTTAATTCTCAGATTATCTTTGATTGAGTGTAGTCGAAATCAGCATTAACGACGAAGAAAGAACATCTCAGCAGAAAAATTATCTTTATTAGGGTATTTGTGAGGTAGATATCGCAATCACACAATAATTGTAAATACTTATACAATAATCTTAAATGCCTATACAATATTTTTATCGAGATAGGCGCAAGGGAACTCACGACATTGTGCAGCAGTGTCTTTTTTGTGTTTATAGTATAACGGTATTTCTTTCAGTAAAGGATTATCCATATTAGATATCTCCAGAAATAAAGAGTGCCTCGATTGAAATCCTTGGTAGGGGCAATTCATGAATTGTCCTTACTTAATTCTTGGAGATGTCTATTGGCAAACAAAGACTTTCAACCCTCTGTCGCCTGTCTCTCATTCATCTGAAGACCGCTATATTTTGGAATCTTTTTTGAAAAAACACTAAAATGATGAAAATTTCTAGTTTATTTTTTCTCCCACCGACTTTTAATATTTTGAGCTTGGGAGAACGAGGATCGGGAAAAACGGTCTTCTTGGTTGGCAGTTATGCGGAATTTCAAAAAACACGAGAAAACTCTTCCTTAAAACCAGAGACATCGGATGATCAACCTCTTTGGTTTGAGTGTCAACATCACCACGAAAAATCCTTACTCAATAATATTTTGCAGTACGTCCTTAAAAAAGGAGTTTATCCGCCACCGACTTTAAAAATTACAGATTTTCACTTTGCCTTCAAACAAAAAAAAAGCGATCGCTCCAATATCCTTTATTTTATTCGTTGGTGGGATATGCCAGGAGAGTTTTGTAACTTTGATAATCCCTATTATCAAGAAATGGGGACTAATTCCCAGGGTTGTTGTGTCTTTATTAATGCAAATCGGCTGGTTAATGACCCCACTTACACCGAAAACTTAACGAAGATAGCCAAGCAACTCATAATCCTCGTATCCCTCGTTAAGGACGTAGAGTATCCTTTCAGTTTGATTTTTACCCAATGCGATCTTTTGCCGTTAGGAGAAATCGAACAACAACAAATTACGGATAAGTGCCAAGAGTTAATCACCACTCTCGACGAAGCGAATATCAACTATCAGTGTTTTTATTCAGCCATTCAAATTTGCCCCGAAGACAGAGAGTTTAGTCTTGTCTCAAAAGATATTTCTTCTGTTTTTCTTTGGCTAGTCACCAAGTTATATGAGGATTACCAACAAGGAAAGCTTCCAAATTTGAAAATTTTATCGACTCTTCACTGTTTTCGGTGTGGTAGCAATCATATGCAGCCTTCCCAACGTCTTGGGTTTCTCAAGAAATTTGGTTTTTGGATAACTCTCAGAAGAAAGTACCGATGTCGAGATTGCGGGGCTTCCAAAGTAGAGTTTTTACCTTTTACTTGGCTAAATAAACTTCAATCCCGTCCTTCGAGCAGGAAAAAAAAGCATTCTAGGAGAAAAAAATAACGTTAGGTCGGATTCTAGATCTGGGGATCATATTTCTGGAACGCACTCAGCCAATTTATGTTTATTGTGACCTATCTTATGCCTAGATTCAGGATACTAGCAAAATAACGTTTCCTGCTATCTTAACACTTGTTTTGATCAATCCTTTTTTGCAATCGAAATTGGAGTGAGGAAAGGTGTTTGTGATCACTACTGGGAATTTTGGGTAGGGGCAATTCCAGATTGGGCCAGGAAGCAATATCTGCACAGGGACAGAGGGAACAAAGGGGATATCCCTGATTAGCTGGAATCGGTAGGGTGCAACGACTACAGTTGATAATTTCCCAGGTCGAAGTTAATAATTCTTTAATAGTCTGTTCTGTGCCGTCGAGATAGCAATCTTCTTTCGTGGTTAAAATTTCTTGCCAGTATTGTTCAAAGATTGATGAGTATTCCGATCCTTCAAAAACAGGCCTGGGAAGTAATTTTTTTTGACTTTTGGGCATCACGACCCGCTTGCCCAATTGAAACCAATAGGCGAGATATTCCTTTACTTCGATAATAGATGCCATAGATCAGATTGTATCCTCTGCACCAGGGCAGAACGGTCAAAGGGTTGGGATAGTTTGAAAACGATGTTTGACTGTCTCTATCCTAGCGATCATCGAACGAGTTGACTTTAATTCTTTATAGCTATTTTCAGATTGAGCTTTTTTGTTGCGTAGAGGGTAGGGGTGTTCCCAATAGAGTTAAGTCTAGGACATGACCTCCTGTGACTAAATAAACTTTATCGGCGATCGCACCGATTTGTCGAGTTAAGTGTCCCAGGCGATCGCGAAATTGTCGTCCAATGGGATAGGCGGGAACCACTCCCCAGCCCGTTTCTTCGGCGACTAAGATAATATCTTGGCAACTATTTTGTAAATTTTCTAATAATGCTTGCTGGGTTAATTGCCATTGATTCTCATCTTGGGAAAGTAAATTAGCAACCCAGGTTCCGAGGGAATCGATCAATAAACAAGTCGTCGAAGGATTTTGAGTAATCGCTAAACTCAATTCGGTGGGAATGGCCAGGGTTTGCCAATGGGATGGGCGGCGATCGCGGTGTTTTTCTAAACGGGCTTGCCATTCAGGATCATTGGGATCTTCCTGGGAAGTGGCCACATAAACCACTGCTAACGTTTTTTGTTGCGCGATCGCCTCGGCTAGGTGTTCTGCCCACTCACTTTTACCCGAACGAGAAGGGCCAGTCACTAAAATTAGATTTCGTCCTGAATTTTCCATGAAGCATCGTTCAAAAAAGTAATCACCCAAGAAAACTGTCTCAAAATTGTGTTATTTGGGAAACATTATTGGTAGATAATCTAGACGAAATACTAATTTAATGGCTCTCCACTATTGTGTGTGATAATTCAGGCTTATAGATTCATGAAATCCTTGCTTAGCAACCCTTTTACCCTTATCGTTTGTGGCTAATCATTGTTATGGCCCCATTTTCCACACAGTTAAGCGAAGATCCCAAAAAATAGCACTGAAAGTCAATGATCAGGAACCTAGCCCTATGAGCTTTAAAGAAAATTCCATATAAATTTCCTTAATTTTTTTATGATTATATCTTAATACTCAAGTTTAGACTAAATTTAGTTGGCCTTCTCCCAGAGCGATATCCAAGCGTTTCTGCTTAAGTCCTTATAATAGCAAGCATTCTAGCCTTATTGAGATTAAAGGACAAAGGACGCTCAAATGAGCGATACGGAAGTCATAACAGAGTCCTTAATAG
>JBEIFD010000416.1:0-3986 GCA_040382535.1 Merismopediaceae cyanobacterium | reverse complement strand
TTTTGCGAGTTTTGCCAAAATTTTTGCAGGCTTTTATTTTGGCAAAGGTATTGTTTACAGCAGGGAATTTTTAGGTTAACGAAGACAGATCAAAATCGTTATGAGTATGATATAGTCGTAACAATTCGTAATGATTAACGAGTTCTTAAAAAAAATTATTCCATTTGAGGAGAATTACAGCATGACGGAATGTTTACGAGTTGGTCAATCCGCTCCTGATTTCACTGCAACCGCCGTTGTTGACCAAGAGTTTAAGACTCTAAAATTGTCCGATTATCGTGGTAAATATGTTGTCCTCTTTTTCTATCCCCTGGACTTCACCTTTGTTTGCCCAACAGAAATTATCGCGTTCAGCGATCGCTACTCCGAATTTAGTGCCTTAAATACCGAAGTTTTGGGCGTTTCCGTTGACAGCGAATTTTCTCACCTGGCTTGGATTCAAAGCGATCGCAAAAGCGGTGGCATTGGAGATATCGCCTATCCCCTCGTTGCTGACCTGAAAAAAGAAATCAGTACCGCTTACAACGTTCTCGATCCCGAAGCTGGCGTTGCTTTGCGCGGTTTATTCATCATCGACAAAGACGGTGTGATCCAGCACTCGACGATTAATAACCTTTCCTTTGGTCGTAGCGTGGATGAAACCCTACGGACATTGAAAGCCCTCCAGTATGTCCAATCCCATCCCGATGAAGTTTGTCCCGCAGGTTGGAAAGAAGGCGACAAAACGATGGTTCCCGACCCCATTAAATCCAAAGTTTATTTCGCGGCTGTCTAGTCAATCTATTTTTGTTAATATCCTTTGAATTGGGAGGAATCAGACATTGCCTGGTTCCTTTTTTTTATCAACGGCCGAGATCGTGCATCGCATTGATTTGATGTTGGCATTCCTGGGTTACTCTTTCCAATTCTTCCCGTTTACCGTTCACAGGCGGCGGGATGATTTCACCAATGCGGAGGGTGACGGGAACTCGCTGGGGAACAGAAGACCCTTTTTTCAAAATCTTTTCAGTTCCCCACAGACTGACGGGCAGGATAGGAGCTTGGGATTTAGCGGCAATCATGGCTGCCCCTAACTTCGGATTGTTAATTCGGGCATCGGGGGTTCGAGTTCCTTCTAAAAAGACTCCCACGACCCAACCTTCTGCCAGGGCATTGAGGGCTGCTCGAATAGCTCCGCGATCGCCTGCTCCCCGTTTAACAGGATAGGCTCCATACAAGCGAATCAGATCAGCGAGAACAGGAACCTGGAATAATTCTTCCTTCGCCATAAACGCTACGGGACGACGCAAAGAAACGGATAAAAAAGGCGGGTCAAAATAACTAGCATGATTACTCACGGCAATCACAGGGCCTTTCAATGGCACATTTTCGATGCCATAGATCTTGCCTCCCATATATAAATGCAAGAGCGGATTCACCACCGACCATTTGAGTCCACGATAGAGATAAAGGCTGGTGAGGGGTTCACGGAGTTTGGGCGTATTTTTCATGATTTCAGTCAATCGCGGGCTAAAGGGGAGCGGAAAAACTACCACTCTAATCAATATCAAGAAATAAGCCTCTTTACAACGGTAGTGTTCTGAACCTGTGGAAACGAGTCTAAATGAGAGGTAGTGTTCTGAATCAGTGGAATGAGTAATAATAGATAAATGTAAAGCTCAAAAATTAGTCTGCCATGCTATTCAATATGATTGTTTGTCTAAGCTGCCAAAGTACAAATATTGGAGGAAATGGGCTTTCAGCTAAATGGGGGGCATACGAACGACATATCGAAGCCCGTATTGCATAGTGTGGGTAAGTGTAATAACCAAAAAATTGAACGAAAGCACTTGACATTGAGGGCTCGAATAAAACGATTAGCTAGAAAAACAATTTGTTTCTCCAAATCTATTGTGATGCACGATATTGTCCTTGGATTATTTATCAATCGCTTTGAATTTGGGTGTCTCATTTAGACTCGTTTCCACAGTTTCAGAACACTACCACGATTAGAATTTCAGGAGTTTATTAACCGAAGTATCCTGGCGGGTTTAATCCTTTTTTTTGGGTGGAGCGGCTAAATATTTGGGAATTATGCCAAAACCCTAATCTGCGATCGCCTTCCACTATTAAACTTTTTCGTCCGTTAACCAATGCCCAAATTCCGCTAAAAAGCGATCGCCAATAATTGCTTCTCGAATGCGTTGGGTAAAACGAACTAATTCCGTAATATTGTGCAGAGATAACAGGATGTAACCCAGCATTTCCCGCGATCGCACTAAATGATTAAGGTAAGCTCGACTAAAAGTTTGACAGGTATAACAGGGGCAAGTTTCATCTAAAGGACGAAAATCTTCCCGAAAAGGCGCGTTTTTCAGGTTCCAACGTTCTCCCTGTACCAATGCCGTGCCATGCCGCCCAAAACGAGTGGGAATCACACAATCAAAGAGATCAATCCCCGATGCGATCGCGATCGCCATTTCTCGATAAGTTCCGACTCCCATCAAATAACGAGGTTTATTCACGGGTAATAATGGGGTAGTCGCGCGGACAATTTGGTGGACTAATTCGGGAGCTTCCCCCACACTCACCCCCCCGATCGCGTAACCAGGCAAATCTAACTTAGTCAAATCCTCAACAGCCTGAAAGCGCAAGTCCAGATAGGTTCCCCCCTGCACAATGCCAAATAATGCCTGAGTTTCTTTTCTCTGATGGGCTTCAATACAGCGTTCTAACCAACGATAGGTGCGTTCCGTTGCGGCTTGGACGTGTTCTCGACTGGCTTGGCCTGGGGGACATTCATCAAACGCCATGATCACATCGGCTCCCAGGGCATTTTGAATCTGGATCGACTTTTCGGGAGTAATCTCAATCATTCTTCCATCTTTGGGAGAACGAAAAATCACACCTTTTTCTGACAGCGATCGCAAGGCACTGAGACTAAATACCTGAAATCCGCCTGAATCAGTCAAGATTGGGCCAGACCAGCCCATAAAAGAATGCAAGCCCCCCGCTTTTTCGATAATAGATTCCCCAGGTTGCAAATGGAGATGGTAAGTATTCGCTAAGACCATCTGCGCTCCCGTTGTGGTTAATTGGGCGGGGGTGATGCCCTTAACCGTCGCCACTGTCCCCACTGGCATAAAACGCGGGGTTTCTACGATGCCGTGAGGGGTATGCCAGACTCCTGCTCTGGCGTGAGTATGGGAACAACTTGCGTGACACTGGTAAGAAAACTTCACTCTGGGTTTGAATTTTGATAGATTACTTGCTATTGTCTCAAATTAACTGCCGAAAAACTCTTTCCTATATTTTCCAGAACAATTTATTTTCTCTCTTCTTAAAGTGACTGATTGAACGGGAAACTTGGGATTAAGTCATTTTGTCATCCCATTGTTTACGGTGCTTCAATGCCACTAACCTGCAAAAGTTCTGCTACTGTGGAGCAATGAGCGGGTAAGCCCAGATTTTTAGGGCTAGTCGGTTGGGGATAGGTGAAATGTCGATAATCAAGACAAAATCGATCCCAGTCTGCCATTTGAATCCGAAAAATTTTAATGAAAAAATTCGCTAAGGCGATCGACAGGGGAATCCCGAAATAGATTTTTTTATTGAGATAACCCGCAATTTCTGCGATCGCCTGATTAACAGTTAAAGCCGCATTCCCTAAAACAATCTCTCGACTGTCACCATCAGAGGGAGGATGATCAACCAAATAACCGACGACCTGGGCAATATCTTTGGCATGGATAAAGTGAAAACCACCATCGGCCTTGAACCAACGAATCAGATTAATCCACTTTAAAATATCTTTCAATCCCCCCGACAAATGGGAGTAGGGTTTATTTTTATCGCCACCAAATACCAAAGTCGGATACACCGTTGTAATCTTAGACGCGATCGCCAAATCGGGTAGAGCCTGATGACAGAGATATTTCGTGCGAATATAGTCCGTGCCGATACTTCCCGCTTCCTTCATCGCATTTCCTTGACGGTCTAGAATACTG
>JBEIFD010000415.1:0-4016 GCA_040382535.1 Merismopediaceae cyanobacterium | reverse complement strand
CACTAATTATGAATTAGCGAAATTACTTAATCTTTTACAGTTTAAGTTGATTTTCTTCTCTTTTTAGTTTTTGATATACTCTATTTTTAAGTTAGATTTCTTTTTTGATTCCACTCTACCAATATGCGATTACCCTGGTAAATATAGCAAAGCCGAAGCCTTGGAAAAGGCACAAATTTCTCTCATTAATAGCAATAATCAACAAAATAATTTAAGTCATCCCTATTATTGGTCGCCGTTTATTCTCATTGGCAATGGATTGTAAATAACACCCAAATGAAACAAATTGAGATATTCTGAAATGGTGATCGCCTGGTGAGTCCTGTTTAAAAACTGATTATTCCTTCGTGAATAAATACTACTCTAAAATTCAAAACTTGGAGAAAGTAAAGAACAACACTTCTATTATTAAGCAATTTTTCTCGAATACATCACACAAGCCTGAAAAATCTTCCCCTGTAAACGATAGACATTATCTATTTCAACCTGAAGGAAAAATTATTTATAAAAATTTACAAAGTTTAATATAATGAAGGTCATCAACAAAATAGGTATTTATTCTCATTATTATAATGACCCACCAATTTCCCTGGCTGACCACAATCCTGCTCTTTCCCCTACTTGCCGCACTCTTCATACCGATAATACCCGATAAGGATGGTAAACAACTTCGTTGGTATGCCCTTGGCGTAGGACTCACTGATTTCGTTCTCATGTGTTACGTCTTCTGGAAAAATTACGACGTTAATCAATCTAGTTTCCAGATGGTCGAAAAATACGATTGGATACCCCAATTCGGACTCAGTTGGGCGGTTTCCGTCGATGGTATTTCCCTTCCCTTAGTTCTCTTAGCAGGACTCGTTACAACCCTATCTCTCTTTGCGGCGTGGCAAGTTAACTATAAGCCCCGTCTTTTTTATTTTTTAATGCTAGTGCTTTATTCAGCACAAATCGGGGTATTCGTTGCCCAGGATATTTTACTTTTATTTATCATGTGGGAAATCGAACTGGTTCCCGTTTATTTACTCGTTTCTATTTGGGGTGGTCAAAAACGTCAGTACGCTGCGATGAAGTTTTTGCTTTATACTGCCGCCGCTTCTATTTTTATTTTGGTTGCCGCTTTGGGCATGGCCT
This sequence comes from Merismopediaceae cyanobacterium, assembly GCA_040382535.1. Taxonomy (GTDB): domain Bacteria; phylum Cyanobacteriota; class Cyanobacteriia; order Cyanobacteriales; family Microcystaceae; genus Snowella. Next base: position 2,882 of record JBEIFD010000415.1, on the reverse strand, counting down.
TGACGGGCGACAATATGACTTTTGATATGGCAGAGTTGGGATTAAAAGACTATCCCCTGGGTTTGGAAATTTTTCTCTATGCAGGTCTCTTGATTACCTTTGGGGTCAAGCTGGCGATTTTCCCTCTCCATACTTGGTTGCCTGATGCTCACGGGGAAGCGTCTGCTCCTGTGTCGATGATTTTGGCGGGTGTATTACTCAAAATGGGAGGATACGGATTAATTCGCATTAATCTCGGCATTCTTGACCATGCTCATGTCTATTTTGCTCCCCTTCTGGCGATTTTAGGGGTGATTAATATTGTCTATGGCGCATTCAACTCTTTCGGCCAAAACAATATGAAACGCCGTTTGGCTTACTCTTCCGTTTCTCACATGGGTTTTGTTCTGTTGGGGATCGCTTCTTTTACCGATTTAGGAATTAGTGGCGCGATGTTGCAGATGATTTCTCACGGACTAATCGCGGCGGTTCTCTTTTTCCTTGCGGGGGTCACCTACGATCGCACCCATACTCTCTCTTTGATGGAAATGGGTAATATCGGAAAGTTCATGCCGACGGTGTTTGCCCTGTTTACCATTGGTGCGCTGGCTTCTTTAGCCTTGCCTGGGATGAGTGGTTTTGTCAGCGAATTAGCGGTTTTCGTGGGTATGGCGACTAGTGATGTTTATAGCACGACCTTCCGTATTGGAACAGTGTTTCTCGCGGCGGTGGGCTTGATGCTAACTCCGATTTATCTGCTCTCTATGCTCCGTCAGTTATTCTACGCGACCGAGGGTTTTCCGTCTTGTTCCTTGGAGCCAACGGTTTTGGAGCCAGGATTGCAAGAAGCGGTTTGTTTTGGAACCAGTTGTGTGTTGCCTGGAGATGCCAATTATGAAGATGCAAGGCCAAGGGAAGTATTTATTGCGGCTTGTTTTATTGTTCCCATTATCGCGATCGGTTTGTATCCGAAGTTAGCAACCCAAGTATATGATGCGACGACAGTGGCGATTAATACTCAATTACTTGAGTCTCGTGCGGAAGTTGCCCAAGCTAATCCTGATATTTATGCTGATTTCTTGAAGGCTCCCGCGATCGCAGATTCCAAGATTGCTTTAACGTCGGGAGTGGTTCAATAATTTAACAAAATTTGAAATTTTTTTAAAGGCGATCGCATTTTTTCTTAACGGGAAGAGGCGATCGCATTCCTATTTTTCTGAGAAGGGCGATCGCATTCCTATTTCTCTGAGAAAGGCGATCGCTTTTTATCTTTATGGTAAGAGGCGATCACATTTTCAACTTAAACTATCAACTATTTGGCGATCGCGTTTTTCTTAATCAAGAAGTGCGATCGCGGTTTCCACTTCCCCCATCCGTATCAGGATTAATGGATTTTCAGGATTAGATTTTGGTCAGCCAATTAACAAATTCAATTAAACATCATCATCCCCCCCCTCCTCCCTCTCTTCCCCATTCCATCATCCCCAAAATCCTGATACTGATATTAAAAATAATCGCCTCCCCCAAACTAACAAAATTGATTACGGAAATAGATTAGTTAGTTTTTGCCGATCTTTAATGATAATTTTACCGCCTCTACGATAGCTAACAACTCCCTTTAATTGTTTAAATAGACGCGCACATTCTTCATAACTAATTCCAATACTATTGGCAATCTGCTCGTAAGTTAATGACACATTTAATAATTTTCCCTCTTGCAAAGAACGAGTTCCATAAATATCTTGATAATATTGAATTAATTTAGCTAAACGTATTATCGCTTTCTCGGCAATTAAGCCATGTACTGTATTATGAAGTTGTTGCAATCTTTGATTATACACGGATAAAATTCTTAAACTAATTTCGGGAGTTTTAGCGATCGCCTCCAATAAGGACTCTCGTTCAATGGTCAATACTTGGGATGGAGACACACAAAACCGTCGCAGGAGCGATGCCATTACCAAAAATAGCCGAAGCCGCAAACAATTCTCCCGCAGCAATTAAACGGATGAGGCTTTCCTTGCCCGTACTCGCAGAGACCTTTTTAATCTCTAGCGTTCCCGCGATTAAGCAATAGAGTTTTGGTGGAATCTGCTCGCTTTCCTTCATAACGATTTCCGTTGATTGATATTCTTGCCAGTAACTAAAGGGTAAAAGAGCCTCGATTTGTAATGGGTCTAAGTCCTGAAAAATAGAGATTTGTTGGAGTTGAAAAGCCGAAGCACAACCTTTAAGAATCATCCTTTATTTACCCTCGCTATGTCTTCTTGATTTGCTAACAAAACTTTACATCAAATATGAGCTACCTCAAGGAACGAATCAAAATTAAATGCAAGGATATAATTATGACCTTGAATATTCCCTAGTTGAACGCGATCGCCCTTCCCAATCCCCCCAGTATCAGGCTTAAAAGGATTCAGGGATGTTCAAGATGAGGTTTTGGCGAGTCAATATAACAAACGCCCCATCCTCCCTCTCTCCCCATTCCTACCTAATTGGTTCTAATTATGACTCTCAACACAGCCTTGTCCCTCACCTACAACCAACTCAACACTGTAGCCCAATCCCCCGACTACTGGACAATTCTCGACCACGCCTTCGGAGCTAACTACAATAAAACCCTGGCTACAACACTACAACAACAGTGGCAAGCAGGAGATTTCAGCGCATTACCCACGATTCAAATTCTGGATAGTGAGGTTTTAGGAGGGGCATTAGGAGCCTATGCCACGAGTAATGACACCATTTATCTAGCAGATACCTTGAAGTGGCCCCCCAAAACTGGACAGTAGTGTAAGCTCTAAATCGAAACTCAGGAGATCTATGAGCAACAAGAAAAAACAGTACGGAGCCCAGTTCAAAGCTAAAGTCGCCTTAGAAGCAATTCGAGGAGAAAAAACGGT
>JBEIFD010000414.1:0-4024 GCA_040382535.1 Merismopediaceae cyanobacterium | reverse complement strand
GTTTGTATAAAAAATTTAATATATTTGACTTGCCAGAGTTATTACGACCAATAAATAAATTGATTTTTTTGAAAGGATATATCCGTTGAATTTCTTTAGGAAAACTTCGATAAAAAGAAATACCCAAGCCATGAATATAGATACAATTCTCTAAATTATTGTTCATAAAATATTTTTGAATCAAGCAAAATCTTCAACAAATTCAGAAAATAAAACAGATAAGTTTCTAAAATACCAATGTTACTTTAAAGTAAGTTAGAAACTTTTCTCTAATAAAATTAAGTGCAGAATTATTCGTGTTTAAAACAACTAATTAGCACAAGCCGAACAACCCGCATCCGATTCCTTAAAATTATCCTTCTGGACAGTGCGGACATAATAAACCGCCTTACAGCCCTCTTTCCAAGACAAAACCAAGGTATCAAAAATATCTTTCGCCGTTAAACCTCTGTCAGGTTGATCAGGAAAATAAACCCCATGATTGAGATTAAACAATAACTCCATCGAAATTCCCGTATCAATCCATTGCTGAATCGTTGCCACTGCTTTCACGACTTTGTTTTGATCGAGATTTTTATTTTCGGGATAGAACCAGAAACAATTATTGATAAACGGCGGCGCAATGGGAACCGTTCCCTTAGCCCATTTATCGTAAAACAAACGACTATAAACGGGTAAAACACTAGCAGTACAACCCTGTACCAACGATGAAGACGTATTAGGCGCGATCGCGGTGATGTGGGAATTGCGAATGCCGTAGGTCTGGATATCATCGGAAAGTTTGAGCCAGCGTTCTGGTTGAGCAGCATTTTCTTTGAACCATTCAACAGGTTTCGAGCCGATCAAAAGCCCCTTACTCCAATCACTCCCCGCAAAAGCATTATAAGGAGCGCGTTCCTTGGCTAATTTCATTGAAGCCTGGGTACAGTAATAACCAATATCTTCAAATAAATGACTGATTTGAGTGAGATGATCGTAGGAAAAACGATTTTTAGCGAGCCAATCCGCTAAACCCATCGCACCCACGCCGATTGTCCGATATTTATTATTATGATTCGCCGCATCTTCAAAGGGAGGACTGGTTAACTCAATGGTGTTATCTAAAATTCGTACAGAAATTTGACAACAATCTTCTAATTCAGTCGCTTCAATATTAGCAAGATTGAGCGAAACCAAATTACAGCAGTGGGCATCTTGGCCTGGTGTGACATTGGAAAAGGATTCAGTGCAAAGGTTTACACCAGGAATATAACCCGCGTGTTTATTAGGATTAGCGCGATTAATCGTGTCTTTAAAGGCGAGATAGGGCATTCCCGTTTCTACCTGCGATCGCATGATTTCCTTAAATAATTCACGGGCATTCACCTGTTTATAAAGGGTGATTTTTTTATCCACTTGGGATTCAATTAATGCGTAGGCTTTTTCAAATTCTTCCCCCCACAATTCGGCCAGTTCAATCCCTAAATTTGTCCGTACTTCGTAGGGATCAACCAATGTCCAGTCAGATTTATCCATTACCCGTCGCATAAATTCATCGGGCAAAATTAATTGAGGAAAAATATCGTAGGCTTTCCGTCTTTGATCGCCGTTTTCTGTTTGCATTTCCAGAAATTCAGGCACATCCAAATGCCAAATATCTAAACCGACTGTGACTGCCCCTGCGCGTCTTCCTCCCTGATTCACCGCGATCGCTGTATCGTTGAGCAATTTTATCCAGGGAATGACACCGCCTGACGCATTGGGTTTGCCCATAACCACGCTACCCGTAGCCCGAATGCGACTGACATTAGCACCGACACCGCCGCCATTTTTGGAAATTCTGGCCGCATTGGTAATTTCTCGGAAAATACTTTCTAAATTGTCGTCAAGGGCAACGATGAAACAAGAAGTTAAAGACCCCTTGGGAACCCGCAAATTTGCCAAAATCGGTGTGGCTAAAGAAACCTTGCGAGACGCGATCGCCTCATAAAAACGTTTTGCCCAAACCAATCGATTTTCAGGACTTTCAGGTAATGCCAACAGTAAGGCACAGGTTAATAATGCTTCCTGGGGTAACTCATTCGACAACAAATAGCGACTGGTTAATAAAACGACTCCCGCGTAGTCATAATCCGTATCCCAGTCTGAATTAATCCAATTTCCCGCTTCTTCTAATTCCTTGACCGAATAGAGCGACATCCGTTCATCGTATTGACCCGACGCAACTTTTTCCTTCACTGTTGTTGCATATTGCCCGTACTGATAGCCGCGACTGACCAAAATATCTTTCCACAGACCCCAGATATGGAGTCGCCCTGCCACATAACGCCAATCGGGTTCTTCAGGGCTACACATTTCTAGGGCGCAATTGACCAAATTATCCTGAATTTCCCTGGTACTAATCCCATCCCGTAAACGAGTCGTTAAACCTGCCTCCAGGGCGATCGAGTTTGCATTCAGTTTGGCACAGGCCCAATCCACCACCGCACGAATTTTACTAATATTTAACGCCGTTGAAGTGCCATCGCGACGAATTACTTGAATCCGATGGTGAGGATGGGTCGGGGATAATCCTGAGCTAGAAAGGGGCGATGTTGGAGCGGTTTGAGGGGAAAGGGTCGCGGATAGCGTCGGTTGCATAGTTCAAAAAAATCGATTGGTTTTTCTGTAAAAAAGTAGCGTTATTCCTAGTTATACCATAGATATGGTGTTAGAGCCTTGGGGATTACGCCAGATATGGATATTCATCATAGACGATGATCCTCACTTAGGTGTTGTAAAATTAGCTACATTGTGATTTTTTACTCCACGATAATAGTACCCAGACCGATGTTTTTTCTCTTGTCTTGAGCAATCCTGTCACTTCTTCCTTCAAGGCATACACTTTTTTTATTAAGAGCCATTCCGATGAAAGACATAGATTTAGTCATTATTCCTTCCGAAAGAAAACTTGCGGTTAATCCCCGTAGTCCCAATATTGCTACTTCGATCGCCAAAGGATTAACGTATTAGATTAACGTCTTAAAAGATGTGTCCATCAGTCAGGATTCAGAGTGATGGATTAAATTGATGCCATTCTTTATAATCTATAATCTTTGGAATTGTAATGTTATGTCCTATCCGCTTTATATCGCCTTTATTTGGCATCAGCATCAACCCTTGTATAAATCGAATCAATCTTTAGGAAACGAGACGGGCAATTATCGGCTTCCCTGGGTGCGGTTGCATGGGATAAAGGATTATTTGGATTTGGTGTTGTTGTTAGAACGTTACCCGAAATTACATCAAACGGTTAATCTGGTTCCTTCTCTGATTTTACAATTAGAAGATTATGCCACAGGTAAGGCGATTGATCCCTATTTAGCTTTAACTATCACCCCAGAATCGCAGATTACGACGGAACACCGTTTAAAAATTCTGGAATATTTTTTCAATGCTCACCATCGCACCTTAATTGCACCCCATCCCCGTTATCAAGAACTCTACGAACAACGTCACACAGAAGGGATTAATTGGTGTTTGGAAAATTGGACGATCCAGGATTACTGTGATTTGATGGCTTGGCATAATCTGGATTGGCTTGATCCGCTTTTTTGGCAAGATGATGTAGACAAGTCTTTCTAATTTAGCAGTAAGGGGCGATCACCAATAACTTTGAGGAAATTTTTTTCGTAGGATGTGTTAGTGCGGCTTAACGCATCGCAATTTTGGATTCATTAAATGCTATTTAAAAATGTCAAAAGTGCTACAAGATCTACTGAAGACAATTTAATTCTCATACGACTATTCCTGCACTGATTTTCTCTTGCGAGTTTTCTCCAATTTCTTCATTAGGGACAAAGAATAAATAACTTATGCGTTTCGGCTGTGTTGAGGAATGTCCCTGTAATTCCATTTCGGAAGATATTCATCAAAAACGATGGGTAAATTCTTCTTGAAACCATCCACAACCTTTCGTCCTTTAGCATAAACCTTATCTGTGAGATTAACGTTTACAGTTAAACCTGTTTTGGTAGAAGTCCTTTCAATCAGGGATTTTACTAGC
>JBEIFD010000413.1:0-4028 GCA_040382535.1 Merismopediaceae cyanobacterium | reverse complement strand
GCGAGCAGAAAAGCCAGCATCGAGTAACATCAACCAACCGATTAAAAATGTCCAGAAATTGCCAACGGACCTAATGCCGAGAATCCCTAAGCCACCGAACGCGATCGCACTCCAACCAAACATTTGACCGACTCGACTGGCAATAATAATGCCTTGATTTTGATTCCCTGTAATTTTCCATACTAAAGCTTTGAGAATATTTCCACCATCCAAAGGTAAGCCAGGAATCAGATTAAAAAGTCCTAATGCTAAATTAATCGAAGCGAGTAGGGCAACAATGGCAGCAGCAGGCAGAGGCAAGGGAACATTAGTCCCAATGACTGTTAAAACCGCAAATAATATCAGGCTCACCAATGGCCCCGCGATCGCGACTCCAAAAGCTTCTAAAGGGGTTTTCGACTCTTTTTCTAAATTCGCCAAACCGCCGAAAAGAAACAGCGTAATCGATTTAACTTCAATACCTTGGGCAAGGGCAACCAAACTATGACCCAACTCATGGGCCAGCACAGATGCGAATAGGAGTAACGCGGTTGCAAAGCCCAAAAGCCAAGGCGTTACGCCAGATAGTTGCGGAAATTGGGCGAGTTCTTGTCCATAACTCAACGTTACCAAGCCCAAAATCAAAAACCACGATGGATTCACATAAAACGGAATGCCAAATAATGTACCAACTTTTAAGTTACCGTTCATCGGAAACTCTCCTATTTTGAGTAAGCAAAAGATTAATTTCCCTTTGCGATATCCCCATTGTAACGAAGTGTTAAGTTTCTCATAGATAAATGAACACCGTAAAAACCGTCAGAAAAAGTTCGGCTTTTAAATACCGCATTTTGTCATTTGATGCTGTCAATACTAGGAATTTATCAGGTTAAGTCCTCTTAAGTTGCCTGACTTTGTTTTAAGGGAACAACCTCTGCTTCATTACTTTCCCTGGCCACCCGAATAATTAAGGCGGACAAAATTAAACAGGACACCACCGAGCTTCCGCCATAGCTAAAGAGCGGGAAGGGTAAACCCGTTGTTGGTAAAGCTCCTGTTGCGACTCCAATATTTAAAAGGGATTGACCGATCATCACCACCATCACCCCCAGGGCGATTAAACGTTTCACCCGATGACGGCAATTCATGGCAATCCGTAGAGCGAGGGTGGAATAGAGTCCCAAAAGACAAAGTAGAGCAATTCCGCCGATAATACCAAATTCTTCAGCAAAAACCGAAAAAATGAAGTCCGTGTATTGAATAGGCAGATAAAATAATTTTTGTTGGGAAAGTCCGTAACCCGTTCCCCAAACGCCTCCCGATCCGATCGCGTATAAACTTTGGACTAATTGGTAACCGTTGCCCATCGGATCTGCCCAGGGATCGAGGAAAGAGGTAATCCGTTTACGTTGATATTCCTTAAAAGTAATACTTAAAACCGCCGTCATTGCCCCCAGTATCGCCGTTGTTCCCAAATAACCAAAGGGTAGGCCAGAGGCTAGGGCAATCAACCAAATCGTCATTCCACAAAGGGCGGTCGTACTCAAATTGGGTTGCACCAGAATGCCGACTAAGACCAATCCAAAAATGCCGATCCAGGTCAGTCGGACTCTCCAGGGCAATCGCTCCCAGTTACCAAAAATCCAGGCACTTTGAATGACCAAAAATGGCTTCATGAATTCCGAAGGTTGTAGCAAAAAAGGCCCGATCGCGATCCAGCGAGTCGCCCCATTAACGCTGGTACCAAATCCCACCAACGTCGCTAAAATCAGCCCCAAAAAGACAAATAACATCCAAGGGGAAATTTTTAGAATATTGGTTAACGGCGATCGCACAATCCAGTTAAAAACAATCATTCCCAGCCAAGCAAAAAGCACTTGACGTTTAATGATATAGAAACCATCGCCATAATTAGCCTCTCCCTCTGGAAAAGAAGCAGAATAGAGAACAATCAGTCCAATTATTAACCAGGCAAAGGTAAGCCAACGCATTAAGCGGGCTTCTCCCGACCAGTTCTTGATATCGGGATCATAAAAAGGGATTAAATAACGCAGTAGTACGGACGCTTTAATAATCAATCTCCTCCTTTCTTGGTGAATCTACAGATTTTATCTAAATTCTTTATTTTTTATATTATTACGTTGTACGGATCAGACTAATTGAAGGGAATTTTCAACAGATTGTTCCCCATCCCCCTGGATTTTGTCAATTTTGCTCAATCATACTAGCATATCCGCGCAATGCGATCGCTCTATGGTTGCTTGTCAAATAGCGATCAGACATGAATGGGAGTTTAATTATTCTGATTACCCATAGATTGACGAACTAAGGCAACATCAATTTCCAACTCTTGAGCAATCTGCTCTACGGTCAACCCCAGCTTTTTCAGTAGGGGAATGGTTTCTAGCTTGCCTTCTAGTTTGACATCTTTATAAAATTGGGTTTGTTTCCATTCTGCTAAATCAAACATTTGTTCTAACTCCTGACGACTTTTGTGGGGGAATTTGTAAATAATGATTTTCTCCACCAATTCTATAACATTGGCTTGGGTAACAGCATCTTCGATTTCTTGACGGACTTGATTTAAAAGATTTTGGGCTTGTTGGGGAGCTTGGTTTTCTGGAATAGTGACAAATTGAATAATGCTTAAACCGAGAGAAGAAGGATTTTCGGTCAATTGATCCAGATAAACCGTTTTGAGAAAGGGGCGAAAAAGCTCATAGGCGAGGGGCAAATCGTCCTCAAGACTGTTTCTTCCCCACAGAACGACAGCTTGCCATTGACGTATGGGCTTATATTGATTGATGCGATCGCCGATTGATATTTCCACTTCACTCAAAATAAAAAAAAAGGACGATCTCGCTAAAGATAGTCCTTAAAATTACAGAAATTACCAATTAAACAGCCGCTAGTTGGGGTTCAGGACGCTTACTGTTACGCACGCCTTCCACTGCGATCGCATAATCGGGAGCATTAAAGACCGCCGAACCAGCAACGATCGCGTTAGCACCTGCTTCCAAAACCTGCCAAGTATTATTCGGTTTCAGTCCACCGTCCACTTCAATCCAAGGATCAAGTCCCCGTTCATCACACATCCGACGAAGTTTTTGAATTTTGGGAATCACGCCAGGAATAAAACTCTGTCCGCCAAAACCAGGGTTAACACTCATGATTAAAACCAAGTCACACAGCTCTAAAACATGGTCAATCAACTCCAAAGGTGTTGAAGGATTTAAAACCACTCCTGCTTGTTTACCCAACTCCCGAATCTGACCCAAAGTACGGTGTAAGTGGGGAGAAGCATTATGCTCGGCGTGGACAGAAATAATATCAGCCCCAGCTTTCGCAAAGTCGGCGACGTATTTCTCTGGCTCAACAATCATCAAATGAACATCCAACGGTTTTTTCGTATAGGGACGAATAGCACTGACGATTAAGGGGCCAATCGTGATATTAGGGACAAATCTTCCGTCCATAACATCGACATGGATCCAATCGGCTCCTGCTTTATCAACAGCTTCAATTTCTGCTCCTAAACGACTAAAATCAGCCGATAAGATGGAGGGGGCTACGACAATGGGTTTCTGGGACATGACTGATACTTTGCTCGCTAAGCGCACTTTTTCTATGGATAGTTTAAACAATTATGGTCATTTGCGTAAGTCCCCATTAATGAGTGATGTCCCATGACCCTTAAAATTCAGGTCTATTGATCCCCAGGAACTTCAACCATTTACGTTCAGCAAGAGAAAATCTCAAGAACAAGGATCGCCTGTCAGAATATGAACGATAATAAAAGGGCGAACGATGGGGATCGAACCCACGCATGGAGGTACCACAAACCTCTGCCTTAACCACTTGGCTACGCTCGCCGTCAACTGAAAGTTAGTATAACATAACTGATGCTGTCAGTTCAACGGTGTTGGTTAAATTTTCTAAAATATTTGCTTCGGCAGTTTTTCGTCGGGTTAATTGGTTATTTTAGTCAATTTTGGATTAGTCTTAACTATATTTATTGTTTATCTAAACGGGTTGCTTGATGAGGTGTG
>JBEIFD010000412.1:0-4032 GCA_040382535.1 Merismopediaceae cyanobacterium | reverse complement strand
TGATCAATCAGGTTATTTCTGATGGGAATTGAGAGCTAATGCAAGACTTATTGATCTAAAACCTCTAAAACAGCTTTTGGACTGAGCTTATCCTTAAACCAAATGATCTGAGCAGGTGTATCGGTAAACTTAACTCCTGCCTTTTCTAGATTCAGCCGTTCAGAAATTGCTAAAATCAAATTATTCACCTCGGCGCGACGCACTTGATAAAATTTCTTCTGTAAATATTCAGGCCGCCAATAACCGACTATTTCTAATAAAAAAGTTCTGCCATCGGGATGGACTAAGCGAAAATCGGGAATCATTACACTCCCAGGTAAGGGAATCAAATCTACTTCTCGTTCTAATCGCCAATCCGTTTTTAATTTCTCCCAGCCATTAGCAAAAGAAGCCTCTAGCATACTATCATAGGGTTTTCCTGGAGGATAATGAGTTACTAAATCACAGCGATCGCTTAACTGAAAATAGGTAATTTTTTCTTCTCCACTATAATTATCTTGACTACTTAACTTCGCCTGAAGATTCCATTTACTGACGTGCAGTAGGGCAGGTAGTAATTTTGCTAAAGCCAGACCATAGCGGGTATTGGCTTTAAATAAACTGGTGGGGCCATCAATGGTAATCGTAAAACCCGTATCAGCATCGCCTTCAATGTAGGCCATTAATTGGAATAATTTAAGATAACGAAAGAGTAATTTATATTCGCCTGGATCGTTGCGATGGGCATTAATAATAATATGATTTGCTCGATAGAAAATACCTTGAACCTGGGAGAGATTATAACGATGGATTAAAGCCTCTGTGACAGGAGCTTCAAACTCAGTAAAAATTCGGTTCTCTGGTAAATCTGCATAGAGTCCTTTTTCAATTTCTGGGGGTAAAACCTCTCGATTTAATTCCTGACTTAGGGCAGTCGCTAATTTTTCCAGGAGTGACTGTCTTTGGGGGAGGCTGAAAATTTTAGAGGCGGCTTCGGTAAAGACTTTTTTTCTCAGAGCGATCGGTTCTAGGGGACTAATAATTTCAAAGGTCGAAAAATGATTTTTTAACAGGTGCGCTAAACCGCGAATGACTTTATAATTAGGACTATCTCCTTCTAATTCTAAACATTTTTGATCGAGTATTCCCTGGGTTTGTCCTAACGTTGCTTGAAATAAGTCAATTTGTTCCTGGGCTAAATCAGTAATGCTATTGTCAATCGGCAAGCGTTTAGGGATAATAGTTTCACCACTACGTCGATGGATCAGTAATTCAGACGGTAACATTATCACCCACTCATAACTTGTTCTTAAAGAACTATTTATCTTAGTTTTTGCATTGTGTCAAAGTTTGATTACCTAAAAAATTGCCCACGATTCCCTTTCTATGGCTAGATCTCCCTTTTTGACTGTTTTTAATACCCTAGAATGCCGTCCAGATAATTATCAAGGTTGGTACCAACAGGCTAATGCTTTGTCAGATCAGGGGCGTTATCCCGAAGCTTTGATGAGTTATGAGAGAGCGTTGGATTATTATCCCCAGGATTATTGGTCATGGTACAAACGAGGAGTGATTTTAGAGAATCTGGGACGACATGAAGCGGCGATCGCCAGTTATGACAATGCTCTAAAAATTGATCCCCAAAACTATTGGGCTTGGTATGACCAGGGTTACGTTTATCTGGAAGGCTTAAAGCAATACGAACAGGCGATCGCGTGTTTTGAAAAAGCCCTGCTGACCCTCCCAAACGATTACTGGGCCAATTACCGTAGGGCAGAGGCCTACCGTCTTTGGGGGAGGTATTCTCAAGCGTTGAGGGCCTTTGATCAAACCTTAGCCGTCCGTCCCGATGATTATTGGGCAACCTATCGACGAGCGGATTGTCTGCGCTACTGGGGACGCTCTGCCGATGCTCTCAGAAATTATCAGCAAGCCTTAGCAATAAAACCCAAAGATTATTGGTCTTGGTATCAGCAGGGACAAATTTTCCAAAAAATCGGTCGTTTTAATCAAGCGATCGCCTGTTATAAAAAAGCTTTGGCAATCAATCCAGACGATGATTACGCTCGGTATGACCAGTCCCTTTGTCAGATGGCCGCAGGTCACTGGGAACTAGCGGTGGATTGTCTCGAAAAAGCGATCGCCTTTTTTCCCGATACCTATACCAATTTAGCTATGACGGAACCGCTCTTTGCTCCTCTCCAACAATATCCTCGATTTAAGTTATTAATGACTGAATATCTTTAAGTTTAAATAATTTGTTGGATCAATTCGTCGATTTCTAGGTCAACCAACCTGTTAATTATCTAAAACGCATATAGGCAAGGGTCTTAAGCCGCTTGTTACAGAACTTTTAGAAAAATCGTTATGCAATTTAAATTCGTGACAGCTTACGCGATCGCCTATTTTTGAACCCGCATTCCGCAGGTTGACTCCATCAAAGGGATAATTTAGCTTCTCTTATTGCTAAGAAATTTAGCTGTAACGCTTATACTGTAAAGGTTTTAGGCGTTAAATGAATCGTACCACTGGTTCGTTTCGGAACGCATCAAGCTTGACACAATTCTTTTAAGGTATCGTCTTCTTCTTGCGTTAAAGTTATTTTTAGGGGGGCTGGCATTGCTGAGTCATGATACAACTATTTTATATTTTATCTTACATTTAATTTTACCTTCCTACTAATCTACCTTCCTACTAAATAGTTACTATTAGCTCTTAATAAGTGTTGGGTTACTATCTTTCTATTCCTCAATTTAAAGAATACATTTTGATTAGTAAGGATTAATATTATGGGATGCAATTTAATAAAACCCAGGAAGGAAAATGGTTGTTGTCTGAATATATGGGAGTTAATTCTATCTTCTCTCTCAATTCAGTTGAATTTCATTTTTTTTCGAACTCTATGAAAAGGTGATATTTGATAAATCACTTAATTAATTATTTTTATTTATCTATGATTGCTAATTTTAAATTAATCCTAATCGCCGCGATCGCCCTTCTTGTTTTTACAATTTCTTGGATTTTTAATCCCCAGGCATTCGCAGAAACTCTTACCTGTCCTGAGAATATGGCAGCCATTGAGGGGGGAACTTTTCGGATGGGTTCCGATGAATTTTATAAAGAAGAAAAAAGTGTCAATCAGGTGACAGTAACGAACTTTTGCATAGACCGCCATGAAGTCACTAACGCCCAATTCGCTCAATTTGTGTTAGAAACAGGTTACAAAACCGTCGCTGAACGTCCCCTTTCTGTCGAAGAATTTCCAACCCTAAAACCCAAAGAACGTCAGCCTGGTTCCCTCGTTTTCATTCCTCCCGAAGCAGGAATCACGGAAGTTGAACCGCTTAGTTGGTGGCATTGGGTACAGGGCGCGGACTGGCAACATCCCCAAGGCCCGAACAGTTCTATTGTCGGTAAAGAAAATCATCCCGTCGTACAAATTGCCTTTGAAGATGCCGAAAGTTATGCAAAATGGGCAGGAAAATCATTACCCAGCGAAGCCCAATGGGAGTACGCCGCACGGGGAGGCTTATCGAAAATGACCTATAGCTGGGGCAATCAATATTCCGCTAAAAAGGCCAATACCTGGCAGGGGGCATTTCCTTTTTTTAATACGGAAGAAGATGGATTTTTAGGAACTGCTAAAGTCGGGTCTTTTCCTGCTAACGGCTATGGGCTTTATGATATGACAGGTAATGTTTGGGAATGGACAAAGGATTGGTATCAAGTAAGCCATGAAAATAAATCAGGGAAAACCGATCCGTTAGTGGAAAATCCATCAGACAGTCTTGATCCCAGGGAACCAGGGGTTGCCAAGCACGTTATCAAAGGGGGTTCCTATCTCTGTGCTAAAAATTATTGTAGTCGTTATCGCCCTGCCGCAAGGGAAGCGGAAGAACCAAATACGGGAACATCCCACATTGGTTTTCGCTTAGTTAAAAATATTCCTGTCTCAACATCACAAAAAAGCTTGGGAGAAGTCCAACAGAATCTTTGATCTTTTTTTGATCTTAAAGGGTGCGATCGCTGTTTATTTTATGCTCACGCCCCCAC